>JALYXC010000183.1 GCA_030947315.1 Verrucomicrobiota bacterium
GCGGAACATTCCGCCCAGCGCGCTCCCGCACAAGTTCCGCCACGAACTCCACTGCAATGAAGTGATGCTGTTGCCGTATTACGTCGCTTCGATGAACATAGAGCACGCCTATTACGAGGCCACCGGCAAATACGAACCGTTCGAGGGGATTGTGCTCGTAGATACGTTTCGCACGCTCGAACCGCCGCAAACTGAGTTTGCGTTTCTCAGCGAGAAAAACTCCGCGCGCGTCGAGCGACAAAAGCGAACGCCGATTCGCGTCGTCATCGCCAATCCGCCTTACAACGCGTGGCAGATCGACGAGAACGAGAATAACCGCAATCAGAAATACGTGCGGATTGACCAACGCGTGAAAGAAACCTACAGCGAAGATTCCAAGGCGCAGAACAAGAACTCGCTTTCTGATCCGTATGTCAAAGCGTTCCGCTATGCGTCGGATAAAATCGCGGACGCCGGAGTCATAGCCTACGTCACAAACGGCGCATTCGTGGACAGTCTATCTTGCGATGGGATGCGCAAGAATCTCGCTCGTGAATTCGATTTTATCTATCTGCTCGATCTCGGCGGGAACGTGCGGAAGAACCCGAAACTATCCGGCACGACGCACAACGTCTTCGGTATTCAGGTTGGTGTTTGTATCACGCTCCTCGTTAAACTGCCGGGCAAACCGAAAGACTCCAAACGCTCCGCTAAAATTTTTTACCACGCTGTTCCGGTGGACTGGCGAAGGGAAAAAAAATATGAGTTTCTTGAACTCAAGCAAAGCGTTGATGGCGTTAAGTGGCAGAAGCTCCAGCCGGACAAAAAGCAAAACTGGCTCGACATGGGACTCCGCGAGGAATTCGACGTGTTCATGCCGATTGGCGACCGTGATTTAGCTCCCGGCAATCCAGCTCAACCAATCTTTTCCCATTACTCGCGTGGCATCGCGACTTCGCGCGATGACACTGCCGTGAATTTTAATCGCGAGCGTTTGAAGAAGAACATGGAGGCAATGATTGATGCCTACAATGGTCAGGTAGACGCCTATCATCGCCTGAAAAAGAAGCCCGCTAAGGTCGAAGACTTCATTGATTATGAATCGGGCAAGGTCGCATGGAGTCGCGATTTGAAGAACGACTTGTTACGCCATCGCAAAGCAGAATTTACCGAAGACAAAATTCGGCCCAGTCTCTACCGGCCATTCAACGGCACTTGGCTTTACTTTGATCGTGTGATGAACGAGGAGGTTTATGGCTATCCAGAAATTTTCCCGAAACTCAATTCAACGAACCTTTCAATTTGTGTCACGGACGCCGCTTCCGAAAAACCGTTCATGGTTCTGGCCACAGATAAGATTGCGGACCTTCACATCGTTGGAGCCGGGGCAAGTTCACAATGCTTTTCGCTTTATCAATATGTTGAGGACACCAACAAAAAGAAATTTGAGCGGCGCGACAACATCACATCCAAGGCGCTGACGCTGTTCCAGATTTTCTACGACGACGACAGCATCACGAGGGAAGACATTTTCAATTACGTCTATGCGCTCTTACATCATCCGGCCTACCGCTCGCGCTACGCCGAGAACTTGAAACGGGAACTCCCGCGCATCCCGTTTGTCGGAGTCGGAAAAGGCAAAGCAGCTTTTTTCTCAATGCTCGACATTCCAAAGATGCAAGGCGAAGGGAAGCCGGACCACGATGCCACAGCCAGCGCGAAACTTTTCTACGCCTTCGCCGCCGCCGGAAAGAAGCTCGTCGATTTGCACGTCCAATATGAATCGGCCAAAGCATTTCCGCTGAAGCGAATCGAGAACAAAGAAGTCCCGCTCAATTGGCGCGTTGAGTCGATGAAACTCACCAAAGATAAAACATCCATCCTCTACAACGATTTCCTGACGCTCTCGGGCATTCCGCCCGAAGTTTTTGATTACCGCCTCGGCAACCGCAGCGCCCTCGATTGGGTGATCGACCAATATCGGGTTACCAAGGATGAACATGGCAAAATCACCAGCGACCCCAACCGCATGGACGACGAGGAATACATCGTGCGGCTGATCGGCCAGGTCATCACAGTTAGTTTGGAAACGCAGAACATTCTGGCAACTTTGCCAAAAATCTACTTTGACTAAATGAAAGCTTACGATGAATCTCCACCAAACCGACCCGAAGCTAAATAAATTCTTATGATAAAACAAATCAAGATATGCGACTTTAAAAGCATTCGAGAAGTGGTGCTTGATCTTGAGCCTGTCACTGTTCTGGTAGGGCGGAGCGGAACGGGCAAATCGAATATTATGCAAGCAATCCGATTTCTTCGGAACGTCTTGCTCAACCAAGAACAAGCTGTGAATTATGAATTGGGGTGGCAGCAGATTGTTCCGGTAGGAGAAAAAGAACCAAAAACATCCATAGAGGTGGTTTTCTCAGTGCCAGGAGAAAACACGGATTACAATTATCGTATAGCTTTCGCTACAAATCCGCCCCATTCTCCCGCCCACATGCTGCAATTCGAGCGTTTATCGTTAGGAGAGGAAGTGCTTTTTTCTCGATCTCGAGTTGGGAGTTCCAGCCAAGGACACCAGTGGAAATGGGAGAAATCTCCCGATACTTCAAATCCGGTCCATCCCTCCGACCATCCTATGCTGGGGAATTTTCCTTCCTTGCAGAAGGTCGTTTTTGCTTATGCGGCCCTTTCCACGGGAATTGGTTACTATCATTTTCCGGCGTCGACTTTAACTGCAACGGGCCAGGCTAATCACGGAGGAGATTTTTTGAAACACATTCAAGGTTTGTCTGATAATGCTGCAAATTATCGAGAAATCATGCGGAGCATCACTCAGGATTTTCATCATCCGAATATTCGTAAGAGTCTATTTGCTTCACTTCAGGCTGTAAATCCGTCGATTGCCTCCATTGAACTCGACTCATTGACAAATCCTCAGCGCGCAATAGTGGGACACCGGGTTAATGGAAAAATTTTCGAGCTTTCTTTGGAACAAGAATCTGACGGCTTTCGGCGTTTTTACGCACATCTCCTTGCTCTATATCAATCGCCACCAAAGCTCACTTTAATCTTTGAAGAGCCGGAAAACGCCATTTTTCCAGGAGCCTTGTCCCTGCTTGCTGATGAATTCAAAGCTGCTCCTCGTGAGAATCGTGGACAGGTAATCCTTACGACACACAATCCGACTTTCCTTGATTCTTTTGATGTAGAGAACATAAGAGTTGTTGAAATACAGGAAGGTAAAACGGTGGTGGGTCCAGTTTCGAAAGAGCAACGTGATGCGGTTCGAGACAGACTCCTCACAACGGGGGAGCTGTTGACTGTCGAAACGCCGAGATTGGAAACCACGATAAGTCCCGAACCCGTCGCATGAAACGGCTTGTGCTCCTGGGCGAAGGTCACGGTGAAGTTTCGGCATTCCCTATTCTTGCCAAACGACTTTTGAGAGAAAAAAAACTGGATGATTTGTTCTTCATTGATGATAAACTTGTGCGCACGGGCAATGCGGCGGGTCTTATCAAGTGGGATAAGGAGAAGAGAAAAAATGACAGCAGCAAATGGAGCCGACTGCTCCGGATAGCATCACGTCGTCCCAATTTAGGTGGTGTTTTGGCTGTATATGACGGCGATGCACGTACCTTTCCTGCCGGTTCATCCACAAACTTCTGTCCGGCTACCGCAGCAAAGCTAATGGCGACGGAAGCAATCGAGGCCGGAGCAGGTAAAACTTTTTCTTTAGCTATTGTATTTGCCTGTGTTGAATACGAATCGTGGCTCGTTGCTGGTGTTGAATCGTTGGTCGGTAAAACATTCAAAGATGGGCGACCCGCTTTGGCTTCCAACGTGAAAGAAGCAATCGGTGAACCGGAGTCCCATGGGAAAAAGTGGCTCGAAAGAAACTCCCCTGGTTATCGTCCTGCTAGAGACCAAAGCCTTCTTACGGAACTCGTGGATTTTTCAGTCGTGCGAAAGAAAAATCTACGTTCGTTCGCTCGCCTTGAGAATGCTCTTAACGAATTACAAAAGGCAAACGAGTCCGGTGTGTTTGTTTCAACGCCCTCCGCTTAATTTAAACCTGCCTCCCCGGAAAATTTATTATCCGCTTTGTTTTTTCAAAGTTTTAAAAC
>JALYXC010000194.1 GCA_030947315.1 Verrucomicrobiota bacterium
CCACAGAAGTATCAGATAGATGCGAAGTTTTTTCATGCGGCGGGACTAAGCCGATTCAGCCAATTTTCAGCCACGCGATTTTTATTTCTTTTTCCACTTCTTTAAACTCCGGATCGCCGGTGACGAATTCGGCATTTTTTATTTTGGCGAGGGCGGCGCCGAAACAATCGGCGTAGGACATTTTTTTCGTGGCTTTAAAAATCGCAGCCTGGCGAGCAATTCCGAGATCATCGCCCACGCCCACAATGTCGATCGGCAAAGACGCAATTTCGTGCGCCCGCTGTTCGGCAATATCTTTTCCATCAGCGCGCATGATAGAATAATAAATCTCGCCCCAATTCACGACGCTCATCAGGAGCTTGTGCCGATCGAGCACCGCGCGATGCAACATTTCTTCCACGGCATCGGCGGCAGATTCGTTTTTGAAAAACGCCATGAGCGCCCAACTGTCCAAAACTTTTGTGGCCATTTTACAAACCCCGTTCGCGTTTGCGCTCTGCCATCATCACATCAAGCGCCTTCGAACCTTTGAGCGAACCGCGCAGGCTTTTGATGTAGGCGCGCGTAATTGGTTTTAACAAAATACCTTCGGGCGTGGCGATCACGGTCGCGCGCGTTCCTTCTTCTATGTCAAATTCTTTGCGCAGTTTGCGGGGAATCACTACCTGGCCTTTGGTTCCAAAATTGACGGTATCAGGTTTTAATGTCGTAATCATGAATAAAAGTTAAACAGAATTAAAAAGTATGTCAAACGCAATTTCGTAGGAGTTTCTCACAATTTCCATTTTGGATTTTTCACGACTTAAGAAGATCTTTTCTCTTTTTAAAAATTTGTGAAGATCAGCGCAATGAGTGAATTGCCGTTTAAACTGGTCCGCATTCCGAGTCTTAAAACTGTGGCGGATTTTCGCAATCACGTTGCGTCGCTTGGATTGGAAATTCCGTGCGAGGAAAAAATTGAAACTGGTTTCGACTCCCCGCTCGCGCAGCCTGTTGAAAAAAGCGAAATTAGTGGAAAGAAAATCGGCAATCGAATTGCCATTCAACCGATGGAAGGTTGGGACGGCACAACAAGCGGCGACATTTCCGACGAAATGCTGCGCCGCTGGCAACGTTTCGGCGAGAGCGGCGCGAAACTGATTTACGGCGGCGAAGCCATGGCCGTCCGCGCCGACGGCCGCACCAATCCGAACCAGTTGATTATTTCCGAAGAAAATAAAAACGGCATTTCAAAATTGCGCGAAACGCTGATTGCGGCGCATCGCGAACGTTACGGAAAGACCGATGATTTGGTCATCGGTTTTCAACTCACGCACTCCGGTCGTTTCTGTCGTCCGCACGATAAACGCTGGGAATCGCGCGTCGCTTATCGTCATCCGATTCTCGATAAAAAATTTAATGTCACGAGTGACGCGCAGGTTTTGAACGATGCGGACATTGAACAAATTATTCAGAAATATATTGAGGCCGCGAAAATTGCGGCGGAAATCGGCGCGGATTTTGTGGACATCAAACATTGTCACGGCTATTTGCTCCACGAATTTTTAAGCGCGTTCACGCGACCCGGAAAATACGGCGGCTCGTTTGAAAATCGGACGCGAATTTTGCGTGAAATTATTCAAGGCATTCGCGCCAGCGGAAATAAAATTGAACTCGGCGTTCGCCTGAGCGCCTTTGATTTTGTCCCGTTCAAACCCGATCCGATTCGCGCGCAACCGGGCAAACTCGGCCCCGGCATTCCCGAAGAATTTCCCCTGCCGTATCCATTCGCCTTCGGCACGAATCAAAATAATCCGCTCGAATACGATCTCACCGAAACATTTCAATTTGTAAATTTGTGCGCGGAACTCGGCGTGAAAATTTTGAACATCAGCGCCGGTTCACCTTATTACAATCCGCACATTCAACGACCCGCCGCGTATCCGCCTTCCGATGGTTATCAACCCGATCACGATCCGTTAATTGATGTCGCGCGACAAATCGAAGTCGTTCGCCAAATAAAATCCAAGTCGCCTGCCAATCTTATTTTGATCGGCTCGGCCTACAGTTATTTTCAGGAATATTTGCCCCATATTGCGCAGGCCATTTTGCGAAATGGTTGGACGGATATGATTGGAATCGGGCGAATGGTTTTAAGTTATCCGACGATTTTGACCGACGCGATTTCCAACGGCGCGCTGACGCCCAAATTTATTTGCCGCACTTTCAGCGATTGCACCACCGCGCCGCGCAACGGTCTGATCAGCGGCTGTTATCCGCTGGATTCTTACTACAAAGAAAAGCCTGAATTTCAGAAGCTGAAGGAAATTAAAAAAACTACGGGAGCTTAATCAATCCAGTTTCCGAACCATCTATCCAATCGCTCGGAAATATTTTTTAAAATTTCCACATCACTTTCGGGACGGCGTTGCGCTTTGGGATGAGGCAAATCGGTTTTGATGCGACCGCGTAGTTTTAAAAATTGCGCAGCGGTATGTTTGTAAGCGGGAACCGGCGCGCGAAAAGCGAAGAAGCCGAGATATTGCAGCAAGTCGTTTAACTCGTAAAAACGAACGTCAGATTTTTCCCAGAATTTATCGCGCAACGCAAAGGCTTCCGGACAAAACGCAGACAAACCGAGCAGGTAATCGCTGCCATACATCACCATGTCAATCGCGAGATCGTTGCCGGTATAAATTTTAAACTCCGGACGAATTTCGTTTCGTAATTTTAAGCGCTGAAATTCCAGTTGGCGGTTTAGCGACGAATGTTTCATGCCAACGAGTTGGGGGATTTGCATCAGGTCGCGAACGGTATCGAGCGAATAAACTTGTCCGAAAGGCGCGAACATTTCGCCAAGTTCAAACGCGAGAAGTTTTTCGCAATCGGCCGCAATCGTTCGGTAACAATCCACCAGTTCTGCGCGCTCCATTTTCTTGAAGGCGGAGCATTGAAAAAGAATTGGCGTCCCGCCCGCTTCCTGAATTTCCGCGACGGCTTGCTGATAATTTTTCAACGCGTCGCCTTCCAGACCTTCAACAAATGCACCGGCGACAAAACTTTTTCCGCCGACTGTCTCGCGGGTGATTGTTAAAATTTCGCTCCGTTCTTTCGACGTAAGAAAATTCGTGTAGCCGGTGTCCATGTTGACCGCAGGCGCGATTCCAGCATTTAAAGTGCGCTTCACGTTTTGCGCGAATGAATCGAAATCAATTCGTCCGTCGCTCTCAAAGGGGAGGAGGACGGCGGAAATGCCTTCGATTTTTCGGCCTGGCAGAATTTGCTGTGAAATAGAATTAGTCGTCATGATTTTCCACAAAATGAGAACGCCATAAAATTAAATTCCGATTGAGATATGTTTGGTTTCGAGGAATGCTTCAAGTCCTTCCTGACCCAGTTCGCGGCCCCAGCCACTTTGTTTGACGCCCCCAAATGGACATTGCGAAGTTGTAGGGACACCATCGTTGATGCCAATCATTCCCGCTTCAAGTTGTTCAGCCAAACGAAAAGTGCGGGCCATGTCGCGCGTGAAAGCGTAGGCGCTCAAACCCAAATCCGAATCGTTGGCCAGCGCAATCGCTTCGGCTTCAGTATCGAAAGAACAAATGGCGGCGATGGGCGCGAACGTTTCTTCCTTCAAACAAAGACTTTCTTTCGCCACGTGGGCCAAAACGGTTGGCTCAAAAAAATAGCCGGAACGTGGCGCGCGTTGGCCGCCGCAAAGTATTCGCGCGCCGTGTTTCACGGCGTCTTCGACATGTTCCGTTGCTTTTTTAATCGCCGCTTCATCAATCAGCGCGCCGATTTGAACATCCGGTTCGAGACCATCGCCGATTTTCATCGCCTTGGTTTTTTCGGTAAAGCGTTGCAAAAAAATTTCGTAAATGCCGCGTTGAACATAAATGCGATTGGCCGCGATGCATGATTGTCCCGTGTTGCGAAATTTCGCCAGAAGCGTCCCTTCAATCGCCGTCTCCAAATCGGCATCGTCAAAAACGATCAGCGGGGCGTGGCCGCCGAGTTCGAGCGAAAGCGGTTTTACTTGAGCAGCGGCGCCGGCAATTAATTCTTTTCCAACTTCCGTTGAGCCGGTGAAGGTAATTTTTCGGCAAAGTTTATTCTCCAAAAATTCCTGGCCGATTTCTGAACTGGAACCCGCGACCAATTGAAAAACGCCTTTCGGCAATTTGGATTCATGAACAGCTTCAGCGAAAGCCACCGCACAAAGCGGCGTGGCGCTGGCCGGTTTTAAAATCACAGTGCAACCCGCCGCGAGCGCTGGCGCAACTTTTCGGACGGCGAGCACCAGCGGAAAATTCCACGGGCTGATCGCGCCCACGACGCCGAGTGGCGTTTTGATCACGAGATGCCGTTTGCCCTCAACCTGATGTGGAATAAGCCGTCCGTAATTGCGTCGGGCTTCTTCGGCGAACCACCGCAAATGATCCGCCGACATCACGACTTCGCCCACACTTTGCGCGAGCGGTTTGCCATTTTCCAGAGTGATCGTGCGGGCAATCTCGTCACGACGCCGTTCCAGTTCATGGGCAATTTTATGAAGAAATTCGCCCCGCGCTTTTCCCGTAAGTTGTCGCCAGTGAAAAAAGGCTGTGTGCGCATCCTGGATGGCCTGAGCGACTCTGGCCCGTTCCACGAGGGACATTTTTGCGAAGGCCTGGCCGTTGGCCGGATTGATCACGGAAATGGTTTTTTCCGAAACAATAAATTCGCCATTTAAATAAAGAGGATGGGGTTTCATTAGTTTTCCAATAAGTTTTCTGGCCGATAAAACTTATCATTCAATCTTCATTTCACGCAAAGTGGTTTTGAGAATTTTCCCGGTCGCATTGCGCGGCAAATTCGGCAAGAAAATAATTTTTCGCGGCGCTTTGTAATCGGCCAATTTTCCCCGGACGAATTGCAATAAACTCTTTTCTTCGAGAGAAGTTCCTTCGTTGGCCGCGACAAACGCAATCGCTTGTTCGCCTCGGCGCGCGTCGGGTTGGCCAATCACCGCTACTTCTTTTACGCCGGGATATTGATAAATAATTTCCTCAATCTCGCGCGGATAAACATTGATGCCATTGACGAGCAACATGTCCTTTTCCCGGTCAGTTATGTAAAAATAATTTTCCTCATCGCGATATCCGATGTCGCCGGTCAAAAGCCATTTGCCCCGCATTACTTTCGCCGTTTCTTCCGGCTGATTCCAATAGCCTTGCATCACGTTGCCGCCGCGAACGCAAATTTCTCCGGTTTGATTCGGCGGCAAAATTTCTCCCGCATCGTTTTGGATGCTTATTTCAACATTGGGAATCGCGACGCCAATGGAGCCAGGTTTCTGACGATTAATTGGATTGAACGAAACGACCGGACTGGCTTCGCTCAAGCCGTAACCTTCCAAAAGCGGAATGGAAAATTTGGCGCTGAACTCGCGCAAAATTTCTCCCGGCAACGGCGCGCCGCCGCTGATGCACAAACGCAATGGCAGATCCGCCGGCACACTTGAATGGGTGAGAGTCCGAAAAAATTGCGGGACGGTTGGCAGAATCGTAGCGTTGCGATGCACGATTTCCGTCACGATATTTTTTGCCGGATGCAGTGATTTTATCAGCACAATCGAACCGCCCACCAGCAGCGGCAGTAACACGCCCACGCACAACATGAAACTATGAAACATCGGTAGCAAAACCACAAAACGATCGTCGCTGACGGCGAGCAAAATCTGACGACAACCCTCAACATTATGCAGCAAATTGCCGTGCGAAAGCATCGCGCCTTTCGGGCGTCCTGTTGTGCCGGAAGTGTAAATAATAACGGCGAGATCCGATTCGGAGCGCGTG
>JALYXC010000196.1 GCA_030947315.1 Verrucomicrobiota bacterium
CCATTACCTGGACTCGCGGCGGCGCCAGCCCAAAACTAGCGCGCGTCACCTTTGAGTATTCCACCGACAATATAAATTACTCTCTCTTGGGCAACGGCACGGCGACCGGCAGCAACTGGACCCTGACCGGTTTGAACCTCCCATCCGGACAAAACATCTACATCCGCGCGCGCGGTTATTATCCCAGCGGCTACGAAAACGGCTCGGGCTCGATCGTCGAAAGCGTGCGCAATGCGTTTTTGACCGGGCTTGCCGGGACGCCAATTTTGAATATTCGACGCAGCGGGAATACGAATGTCGTGCTGTCGTGGGCGACGGATTTCGCCGGCTTCACGCTGGAATCAAATACCAACCTCAACACGAACGTCTGGAGCGTGGTCTCACCCGCACCCGTTGTCAGCGGCACGAACAACGTGGTGACTAACGCCATCACCGGCTCGGCGCGCTTCTACCGTTTGCGGCAATGACCAGTCAGCCCACTCTCGGACCGAAACAGACCCACAAACGCTCGCATCTTTCGTAAGTGCGTGAGCGCACGCGGCTCGCGTACCATTTTGGCGGCCCGCCGAAAACTTTCTCATTTTCAGAGGAAAAATGTAGAAAGATGGTTTGGGCGAGCCGCCCAAACCAGCACGCGAGCCGCATGCGCTCCCCAAAAATGACTTATGAACCTGCTTCTAAAAACTTGACTCTGATGGCGTCATGGAAAAACTGCCGCCATGTCAAATAATTCTCCAGCCTGGCGTTTTGTTTCGTTCAACGAAACGGAAGTCGAGCCAGTTCCGCCCGGAAAAGTGCATCATTGGTATTGCAAGCCCGGCCTGGTGTCCGACACGAATTTGATTTTGGTGCGCGCCAAACTTGCTCCCGGTTCCGCGCACAGTTTTCATTATCATCCGAAAATGGAGGAAATCCTCTATGTCCTTTCCGGCACGGCTGAACAATGGGCCGAGCGCGAAAAAAAAATCATGAGCGCGGGCGATTCGTTTTATGTTCCCGCCGGAATCGTCCATGCCACTTTTAATGTTGGCGCGGACACGTTGGAATTTCTGGCGATCCTTTCTCCCGCAAAAAGCGAAGAGCCAATGACGATTGAAGTCGGCGATCAGGAACCGTGGAAATCGTTGCGGCCATGATTTTTTTAACTACGGAGGTCGCGGATGACGCGGATTGAATGACTGAAAATGAATCAACATAAAAAACCTGTTAAGAAAAATTTCTAATCCGCTTAATCCGTGTAATCCGCGTTCCTAAAAAGCAAAAAATTGAAAACGCTCCATCTTTATCTCACCCGCCAGATTCTCGCGACGCTCCTGATGACGGTTCTGGTCTTCACGTTCGTTCTGCTTTTGGGCAACGTGCTTAAAGAAGTTTTGTCACTGCTCGTCAATCGTCAGGCCACGCTTTGGGTCGTCGTTCAAGCTATCGGACTTCTTATTCCGTACGTTTTGTCTTTCGCGTTACCGATGGGAATGCTGACCGCCACGCTTCTGGTTTTTGGGCGATTCAGCGCGGACCAGGAATTGACCGCCGTCCGCGCCAGCGGCATCAGTCTCGTTGCGGTCATCACGCCGATTTTACTTTTAAGCCTGGGGCTAAGCGGATTTTGCGCGTGGGTAAATCTCGAAATCGCTCCGCAATGCCGCGAGGCTTACAAACAACTTTTGTTTCGCGCCAGTGAAAAAAATCCCGCCACCATGATGGTTGAAAATCAATACGTGCAAATCGGCAATCGCACCATTTACATCAAAAAAATTCGCGGAAAAAATTTGCAGGGAATTACTCTCATTGAAATGGGCGAAGATTTTCAACGTTGGATTGAAGCTGAACGCGGCGAGATTTCTTTCGACCCGCCCCGGAAACAAATGCTTTTGAAATTATTGGACGGTTACGCCATTGAGCGGCGCGGATCGGAAATTCAAACGCCGCATTTTGGAGAAACAATTTATCCTTTTGACTTGAATTCCCTGAATGAAAAAACCTGGGAACCGAAACTCAGCGACATGACTTTTCGCCAGCTTCGCCAAAAATTAATTGAACTCGAACGGCTCACCCAGAACAGTCCCGCGCCGGAAAAAAATACTTCGGAAGACCTCCGCGAAAAAATGAAAACACTTAAAAGCGCGCAGGAAGATTTAACCATGCCGGCCAAGGTTCAATTGCACCGCATGGTCTCATTTTCGTTCGCTTGTTTTGGTTTTACGTTGATTGGAATTCCGCTCGGCATTCGCGCCCATCGCCGCGAAACCAGCATCGGCATTGCTATCGCGCTCTGTTTAGTGCTGGTTTATTACAGCTTCATTATTCTCGCTCAGGCTCTTGAAAATCGCGCCGACCTCGCCCCGCATTTAATTCTTTGGCTGCCCAATTTTATTTTCCAATCGCTCGGCGCCGTTCTGCTCTGGCGCGCGAATAAAGGAGTTTGAAAAAAAATTAAACATCCCGAACGAACTCAAACCATCTTGGCCAGAAAATTGTAATTCCCGTAATCAACAACAGACTGCGCCGCGCCAGTCTTTGCGAAACAAGGTTATTGCTGAAAGACAAAATGCAATGAACGCAGAAACAAAT
>JALYXC010000265.1 GCA_030947315.1 Verrucomicrobiota bacterium
GGATCACTTACACGTCCGGCATTGACCGCGATGAGCGCGCGAAACGTTATGAAAAGGAGCCAACTGATTTTGCTTTTCTCGCCAAAGAATCCGGCGGCGACCAACTCTGGTTGCGCGTGCAAAAAAACGGCGCCTGGAGCGAGCCTGTTCCCGCCACCACCGGCCACGGCGATCTCTACAAATGCAACGTGACCGTGGACGAAAAAGGCGGCGCCTGGATTTTCTGGTCAGCGAATAAAAGCTGGCCGAAAAAAGACGTGGCCGATTTTGAAATCTGGGCGCGCCATTTTGAAAATGGAAAATTATCCGAAGCGGTCAACCTTTCCAAAAATGCGGGTAACGATGTGAGTCCTGTCTCCACAACTGACGCAGCGGGTCGCGTCTGGGTAGCGTGGCAAGGCGCGCGGGAAAATGTTTTTCGCATTTTGGAGCGACATCAAATCGCCGATGGTTCGTGGAGCGAAGAACGCGTTGTCAGTCTGCAGAAATTAAATTGTTGGACTCCCGCCATCGCTTCCACAAAAAAAAGCGGACGGATTGCCATCGCGTGGGACACGTATGAGAAAGGTGATTACGATGTGTGGGTGCGTGAATTTTCGCCTGACAAAATGGATGAAGCGCAGCCGGTCGCGAATTCAGATAAATACGAAGCGCGCCCGGCGCTGACCTACGATCTCGAAGGGCGGCTCTGGATCACCTACGAACTCAGCGGCGCAACTTGGGGCAAGGATTGGGGCGCGCTGGTTTGCGACAAAGGCATTGGTTTGTATCGCGATCGGCAAATTGGTTTGCGCGTTTTGGAAAATGGCAAATGGGTTGAACCGAAAAATTCTTTTACCAACGCGCTGCCAGGCGGCAAGAAACGTCGCGGCCCGGCCAATCTTCCAGTCAATCGCCCTGAACCCGAAGTCACCACGCGGAAAGCGGGACAGGAAGCGGAAGCAGCCGCCAATACCTACAATAATCTGGGGCGGATTGTTTGTGATCGTGACGGTCGTATCTGGTTGTTCGCCCGCTCGCGCGAAGGAACTTTTCACACTCCAGTCGGTTCGGTCTGGATCAACTACGCCGCCTACTACGACGGCAAGGATTGGATTGGTCCGATTATTTTGCCGCACTCCGATATCCTTCTTTACAACGTCCCGGCCGTCGCCGCGCATCCGCAAGGTGGATTGTTGATCGCGCATTCCACTGATCATCGCCAGGACCGGCATGTGGCGCGCGGTCGCGGCGGGAATGATTCTCTCGATGCGGCGCGCGATCCTTTTGACAACGATATTTTTGTAAGTCGTCTGGAATTTCCGGCCAGCCCAGTCACGATGACGCTGGTGACCGCAAAACAAAACCCGCCGATGGACGCGAAACCCTCCGACGACACCATCAAAGAACGCGCGGAAATTGCGCGTTGTCGCGATTGGAAAATTGATTATCGAGGCAAGCAGCTTCGACTCGTGCGCGGTGAATTTCATCGTCACACTGAAATCAGCGGGGACGGCGGAAACGATGGTCCGCTGGAAGACATGTGGCGTTACGCGATTGATGTGGCGGCAATGGATTGGCTCGGTTGTGGCGATCACGATAATGGTGGAGGTCGTGAATATACCTGGTGGCTCACGCAAAAAACCACCGATGCGTTTCGCTTGCCGGGACGATTCGATCCGCCGTTTAGCTATGAACGAAGTGTGCCTTATCCGGAAGGCCATCGGAACGTCGTGTTCGCCCAACGCGGCGTACGCACCTTGCCGCGTTTGCCGAAGACCGAAGCGGAACCAGTTGTGCACGCGCCCGACACACAAATGCTTTATAAATATTTGCGCGAGTTCAACGGCGTATGCGCTCCGCACAGCAGCGCGACCGGGATGGGAACGGATTGGCGCGACAACGATCCGATTTACGAACCGATGGTTGAGATTTATCAAGGCTGTCGTCAGAGTTACGAACGTCCCGGCTCGCCGCGCAGTCCAACGGAGAACGATGCCATCGGCGGTTGGAAACCCAAAGGGTTTATCAATCTCGCATTGCGCAAAGGCTACAAATTTGCGTTCGAGTCGAGTAGCGATCACACTTCCACTCACATCAGTTATGCGATGGTTTACAGCGAAGGCACGTCGCGCGAAGAACTCCTCAAGGCCATGCGCGCTCGTCACACCTATGCCGCGACGGATAACATTATTGCCGACTGGCGTTGCGGCGATCACATGCAAGGCGACGAATTTAAAACGAGCGAGCCGCCGACGTTTCGTCTGAAACTGCACGGCACCGGCGCGTTCAAAAAAGTGACCATAATCAAAGACGACGTTGAGATAAAAATAATTGAACCGAACAAAGCTGAAGTGGAATTGACGTGGACCGATGCGAATCCGACCGCTGGAAAAACCAGCTACTACTATGTCCGAGGCGAACAAGCCGATGGGGAATTAGTATGGGCCTCGC
>JALYXC010000298.1 GCA_030947315.1 Verrucomicrobiota bacterium
TCATCCCTTCGCTACCTGGAGTCAAAACGAGTTTGGCTCCAAGCATCGCGAGTAACGTGCGACGTTCCAGCGACATCGTTTCGGGCATGGTCAAAATTATTTTGTAACCTTTGGCAGCAGCGACAAAAGCCAGGGCGATGCCAGTATTGCCGCTCGTCGGTTCGACAATGATGGTGTCTTTTTTGAGAATGCCGCGCTTTTCGGCATCTTCAATCATTGACATGCCGATGCGATCTTTGACGCTGCCGAGCGGATTAAAAAATTCGCACTTCAACAAAATAGTGGCATCCAGGCCGGCGGAGACTTTATTTAATTTGACCAACGGCGTGCGACCAACTGTTTCAACAATGTTGTTATAAATTTTTGCCATAGAATTTTCCTTTTCTTTAAACTTTAAGCGCAATAATTTGAATGAAACTTTGGCCGATTGTTTTGATCCAGCAAGTTTTTTCTAAAAGAACCGCTCGTTTATTATTCTGCAAAAGTGGTGATTATTTTTTCGCCGGCGCTTTTTTTGTTTTGGTTTTTAGGGTTTCATTTTGGCGCTTGAGATACGCTTTGCGTCGCGAACGTTTTTGAACTTTGTTGGATTGTTGGCTCATAACTCTTTACAATTAATTAAATTTTAAATTTGTTTATCGAACTATGAAGATTCGTTTCCTTTCATTCAACATCTATTTGCTGCTCCTGGCGTTTTTCTCCGGCTGTCAAACTGATCCTCACAAAAAAGAATTTAGCACGCTTCGTTTTCATATCGAAACGAATTCCGGCGGCCTCGACAAATCCAACGCCGTGCCCATTTATCGCGCGGAGCCGGTTTCCGTGAATGTCGTTCGAATTCCTTTTCTCGATGAAGGAAATATTTCCAGAGCCGCCATCGTGGAGTCGATGGGCGGTTTTTCAATTCAAATTCAATTCGATCGTCACGGAGCGTTTGTTCTGGAAACGGTCACCGCCGCCAACAAAGGTCGACGCGTGGCGCTTTACAGTCAGTTTGGCCAGAAGGGCCGCTGGCTGGCCGCGCCCATTATTTCCCAGCCGATTACGGAGGGCGTTTTTATTTTTACGCCAGATGCTTCCCGTGAAGAAGCCGAACGAATTGTGCACGGGTTAAATCAGATTGCTAAAAAATTAAAAAAACAGACCAGAGTTTAAATGCGGAAGTGGTTTTTATTTTTTGGCGCGATCATTATTTTCTCGCTGTCTATCAAAGCGGCGGAAATTTTTCGTCTGCCCACGGCCAATCGTGCCATTTTTGACCCGGCTCGTCAGGCGGAATTCTTTGTTGGCACGACTGGCAAACCGTGGCCCAGTGGAACTTTTGGCTGCGTTCGCGGCGGTGGCTGGCAAATGCACGAGGGCCTGGATATTCGCGCGACTCAACGCGACAAACGAGGCGAACCGCTGGATCCCATTTTGGCCACGGCCCACGGCACGGTGGTTTATTTCAATGCGCGACCATCGCTTTCCAATTATGGCAATTATATTATTTTGCGCCATTTCGTGGACGGTTTGGAAATTTATTCTGTCTATGGACACTTGCGGGAAATTCGCGAGGGATTAAAAATCGGCCAGCTCGTCAAAGCGGGCGAAATTATTGGCCTCATGGGCCGAACCAGCAATACGCAGGAACGCATTTCTAAAGAGCGGGCCCATGTTCATTTTGAATTAAATTTTTTGGTGAGCGATCGTTTTTCGGATTGGCAGAAAAAAAATTCTCCGGGCCAGCGCAACGATCACGGAATTTGGAATGGACAAAATTTAATCGGCTTGGATCCGCAATTGATTTTTTTGCTGCAAAAGAAAGAGGGTTTTAATTTGCTGAATTTCGTCCAGAACCAAACTGAACTTTGCCGGGTCTTGGTGCGAGCCACCGATTTTTCCTGGCTCAAACGCTATCGGCTTTTAGTTCGGCGAAATCCTGTCGCCGAAAAACACGGCGCCGCTGGATACGAAATTGCGCTTAATTTCAATGGCCTTCCATTTGAATTGGTTCCGCGCGCCGCTTCGGAAATAAAAAGCAAAGGCAGATACAAATTGCTTTCGGTCAATGCACCCGAATACAAAAAAAATCCCTGCCGCCGTCTCATTTCGCCCAACGGCAAATCCTGGGTACTGGCCAGTGGGGGGTTGCATTTACTGGATTTGCTGACCCATTAAACGGATTGTCAAAACTAATTTATTTGTTATTCTTATCACATCGCAAATGAAAAATTTTGAGAATAAAAGTAATTCGCCAAGCCAGGGTTTTACTTTGATCGAATTGGCGGTCGTCGCCGCGGTCATGGGAATTCTCGCCGCGCTGCTGGTTCCTTCGCTAAATAAAGCCAAGTCCCGTTCGCAAACGATTTCCTGTCTGAGCAATCTCCAACAATTGCAAGTCTGTTTTCAGATGTATGCGGAAGATCACAATGGTTCGTTGCCGCTGAATAATTTTATCGAAAATGCCAATTCAACTTCCTTGAATGCGGGCATTTCCTGGTGCCCCGGAAATGCGCGCACCGATATCACGACCGCGAACATCGAAAGCGGTTTGTTGTTTCCTTACAATCGGTCTGTTGCCATTTATCATTGTCCGGCTGATGGATCGAAAGTGGAAACCGAGCGGGGAAAAAAACTCCCGCAATTGCGCACGCGCAGTTATCGCATGAGTGCTTCCATTAACTGCGAAACGTTACAGTCTGTTATTCCTTCATTCAAAAAAATTTCAGAGATCACCGCGCCCTCCTCGATTTTTGTTTTCCTCGACGCGCAGGAAGATGACATTATTAATTCCTGCTTCGCTTTGTATCCCGACCGCGCCGGTTCTCCGCGAATCTGGCTCGATTTGCCCGATGACCGTCATTATCAAGGCGGAAATCTTTCCTTTGCCGACGGTCATGTAGAACGTTGGAAATGGCTCGCGCCAAAAACTATTAAACAAAAACTGCAACGACCAATGAGCATGGACGATCTGGAAGACATGCAACGACTGCAGGCCGCCATGCGAAAATAAAACAGGATCAAGAATCGCTTTTCAAAATTTTATCCGATTCTGTCAGACTCTTCCGCGGCTAAAATTCATTGCCGCGAAAAAATCCATTACTATAATTCGCCGATGCTCGATATTAAGTTGATTCGTGAACAAACTGATTTTGTTCGGGAACGATTGGCCTCGCGCGAGAGCAGCGATGAAAAATTGATTGATGAAATCCTTCGCCTGGACGAAGAGCGCCGAAAAATTCTAACCGAAGTCGAGCAACACAAAGCCCAGCGGAATAAAATTTCCAAAGATATTGGCGCGCTTATGGCTCAGAGAAAAACGGGGGACGCCGAACTCCAAAAAAAAGAAACCCGCGTTCTCGGCGATAAAATTTCCGCGCTCGATAAACGCGCTGGAGAAGTGGAACAGGAGCTTTATGAAATTTTAATTCGGTTGCCCAATCTTCCTCAAAAAAGCGTCGCGATTGGAAAATCATCGGCGGAAAATCCGCTGGTGCGGCTTCATGGAGAAAAGCCGAACTTTTCTTTTAAACCAAAATCGCATGTCGAACTTTGTGAAAGTTTGAAGCTGATTGATTTTACACGAGCCACGAAAATTTCTGGGAGCGGTTTTTTGCTTTATACCAATTGGGGCGCCCGCCTCGAACGCGCTTTGATTCAATTTCTTCTTGATCTGCATACTCACGAACATGGTTACACAGAAGTCTCGCCGCCTTATTTAGTGAGCCGCGACTGCATGACCGGCGTGGGACAATTTCCGAAATTTGCTGATCAATATTACGGCGTGCAAGAGGGAGGGGATGCTTCGACTTTAGGAAAATTATTTTTGCTGCCAACCGCCGAAACACCGGTCGCTAATATTCATCGCGAGGAAATTTTAGCCGGGAAGGAATTGCCGATAAACTATTGCGCCTACAGTCCATGCTTTCGCGGCGAAGCGGGCGCAGCGGGAATCGGCACTCGCGGGATGATTCGCGTTCATCAGTTTGATAAAGTAGAGCTGATAAAAATCGTCAAGCCGGAAACGAGTTGTGACGAATTGGAAAAAATGGTCGGTCACGCCGAGAAAGTTTTGCAACGGCTCGAGCTTCATTACAAAGTTGTTTTGCTTTGCACGGGCGATCTGGGATTCGCCAGCGCCAAGACTTACGACATCGAAGTTTGGGCGCCAGGGCAGGGGAGTTATCTCGAAGTTTCGAGTTGCTCTAATTGCGAAGAGTTTCAGGCGCGTCGCATGAACATGCGTTTTAAAACTGAAACCGGCGAAAATAAATTTCCTCATATTTTAAATGGCAGCGGCACCGCGCTGGCCCGACTTTTTGTGGCGCTTATCGAAACCTATCAGCAAGCCGATGGCACTATTTTGATTCCTCGCGTGTTGCAGTCGTATTTAAAAACAGACTGCATTAAACCCTGAATTTCTGCCCGCAAACACGCTACAAACGCGAAAAGTTTCATGAGTTTGAATATTATTTTCAATTTTTTATTTGCGCGGATCGCGGGTTTGGCGGAAGACCGAAATGAAAATCCTTCTCGCCAGTAGCGAAATTCATCCTTATTCAAAAACCGGCGGACTGGCCGATATGGTCGGCGCTCTGGCGAAATTTCTGGCGCGCGCCGGAAATCAAGTGGGAGTGGTCACGCCCTTATATCGCGACATTCTCGAAAAATTTCCGGGAATAAAACGCAGCGAGTGGAATATCAAGTTGCCGCTCGGTTCAAACTTTGTTGCAGCCGAAGTTTTTACTTTGGAAGCGGCCCCGCGCCTGACCATTTATTTTATTCATCAACCAGAATTTTATTTTCGCATCGGTTTGTACGAAGAACAAAATATTTCTTACCCTGACAACGCGGAACGATTTATTTTTTTTTCCAAATGCGTGGCGCATCTGGCCCGTGCTTTACCCTGGCAGCCGGAATTGGTGCATGTCCACGATTGGCAAGTTGGATTGGTGCCGCTTTTTCTCCAGCATCAGCAATCACAAGAAGGGCAGGGGAGCGCACCGCGCAGTTGCTTGACGGTTCATAATCTCGCTTATCAGGGGCAATTTCCTCGCCGCGATTATTCATTGACGAATTTGCCGCTAGATTATTTTCATCCGGGCGGAGTCGAATTTTTTTTGGGATTAAATTGTCTCAAAGCGGGAATTGTTTTTGCCGATAAAATCACGACGGTCAGCCCGCGTTATGCCCGTGAAATAACCACTGAACTTTATGGCGCAGGTTTGGATGGAGTTTTACGCCAGCGACAAAATGCATTAGTCGGAATTTTAAATGGCGTTGATTACGACGAATGGAAAACCGTGGGCAATTCTTATTTAAAATTTCCTTACTCGCTCAATGATCTTTCCGGCAAAGAGAAAAATAAATTGGCGCTGCAATCAGAAATGGGTTTGCGGGTGGATAAAAAAATTCCGCTGTTCGGAAATATTTCGCGTCTGGCCGAACAAAAAGGCGTGGACATTCAACTGGGCGCGCTCGAAGAAATGCTCGCCGCCGATCTGCAATTCGTTTTGCTCGGCAGCGGCGCGACTCCATACGAAAGGGCTTTCCAAAAACTGGCGCAGCGTTATCCAGAAAAAGTTGCCGTCAAAATTGGCTTCGAGCAGGGGTTGTCCCATCGGATCGAAGCAGGCTGCGATTTCTATTTGATGCCATCGCGTTTTGAACCGTGTGGATTAAATCAAATGTATAGCTTGCGTTACGGAACAATTCCCATTGTGCGAGCGACGGGCGGCCTGGATGATTCTGTCATTGATATTTCGGAAAATTCAGAAAAGGCCAATGGAATTAAATTTCAAGAATATTCCGTGCGCGCTTTCGCCAAAAGCATTCGCAAAGCTTTGGCGCTTTATCAGAACTCAGCGCTTCTCCAGCATTTTCAACAAAACGCTATGCGTCGCGATTTTTCCTGGGAACAAACTGCGGTTCATTACGAAAAATTTTATTCGCAAATAGGGGAATAATTTACTTGCGCCCGGAATAGGCAAACGAGGCCGTTCCGAAGTGTGGAAATTATTTGCCTACGTCCAATTCGTATATTTCTTAATTAAGTATAACAAACATTGTGCGTAATAATTAATAGTTCTTTCCCGTTGGGAGTCACCCTAAGTATGGTCTTTTCACTTCCTGCTTCCTTTGTTAGAAATCCAGAACTGGGACAAATTTTGGAATTTTCCCAGCTCCTTTTCCTTTTGATTTTGGCCACGCAACGATAGATTTTTTCTTTTCCCTCCTGCAAGTATAAAAAAAAATGCGCCAGCTAAAGATTGCAGCCTATATC
>JALYXC010000336.1 GCA_030947315.1 Verrucomicrobiota bacterium
CGCCATGGCCGTGCCGCAAATCCCCACGAAGTGCACTGATTTTATCTGCGACGAAAACATGCCGCGATCATGATGAAAATTAAATTTGCAGGAAAGCAGGAAATCAAAGTAGGCGGGTCGGGAAAAGATTCATTTCAATAATTCTGTCCCGATTATTCGAGCGTGAAATCCATCTCGCCAACAAGCCAATGAATGGTTAAACCAGTGTCATGTGTTGTTTTTCTCAACCAGTCATTTCGGTTAATTCCACAAATATTTACGCGCGGTGAAAATTCTCGTCGTCACCAATCTTTTTCCGCCGCATCACGCGGGCACCAATGATTTTCGTTGTCAGACAGTCAGCGAATCGCTCCGGCTGCGCGGTCATGAAGTGCTGGTGCTCACGTCCAGTCACGGCATGAAAAACGAACAGCGCGACGAAACGGTCGAACGCCGTTTGCGGCTCAATGGAGTTTTCGGAGATGCGCCCGTTAAAAAGTTTAACGAAATGAAACATTTGGAAATGCACAATAACGGCGTTTTGCTGGAAGTGATTGCGCATTTTCAGCCGGATGTCATTCATGTTTTTAGTCTGCATGGACTTTCCAAGTCGCTCATTTTTACCTTGCGTAATTGCAAGCTGCCCACCGTTTATGATGTTTCGGATTTTTGGTTGTCGGCCGATATTCGCGAAGATCCGTGGCTGCGCTTTTGGAATGCGCCCTCAGTTGGTTTGATTGATAACTCCACTCGGGCCGCGCTGGAAATGAGCGGCGAACGCGGCCGTCTCGATTCAACCGCGCCGACGCGCATGATGAAAGGGTACGAACGGTTGCCGGCCGTTTTTGGCAGTCCCAAGGAACGCGGAAAAGTAGAACCTAATTCCATTGCGGCTTTTCGTTTTGACCGGCTTTATTTTTGCAGTGAAGCGCTTAAACAATTGACCGAACGTTCCGGTTTTCGTGTCGGGCATGGCGAAGTGATTTATCCAGGAATTCCCACCGAACATTTTGTCGGCGAAATCAAAACGAAAACTTTGCCGCAAATAAAATTTTTAATTCTCGCGATGCTCAACCCGGAAAGTGGCGTGTTGACTGCTTTGAAAGCATTGCAAAAAACGCGCGCCGCTCAAATTAAAGCGAGTCTCAGCATTTATGGGCGGGGCGATTCCAATTACATCGCGGAACTTCGTTCCTTTGTCGTGCGCCAGCAAATTCCTGTGGAATTTCTAAATGTCTCGAATTTGAATACCGATATGCCGGCCATTTACCGCAAGCATGACGCGCTGCTTTACACGTCCGAATGGGCCGAGCCTTTTTCGCTGGTGCCGCTCGAAGCGATGGCGAGCGGCTTGCCGGTGATTGGCGCCTTGTCCGGCGGAGCGACCGAACTTTTTCGACAAGGTGAAAATGCGCTGACTTATACGCCAGGCAATTCCGATGAACTGGCTTCACGGATGTACGAACTGCAATTTGCGCCCGCCATGCGCTGTCAAATCGCCGAAACGGCCCAAGCCGAAGTCCTGAGCAAATACAATGAATCAACTGTGACTGATCAAATTGAAAATTATCTCAACACCTCCCAGGAAATCTGGTCCCATACCGCAACATAAATGCAACGCGCGCATTTGGTCCGTGAAGTTTAATACCGGAACATTTTCCAATCATTCTTAAACTATGTTCGAGCATCATAAATCTCCACTGCTGCCACGCGCAGTTTTCTACACGCGACTAGCGGCCAGCGCTGTGATTGGGTTTGGCGTAATTGCTCTGGCTCTGGGCATTGGAATGATCGGCTACCATCATTTCGAAAAACTTTCCTGGATTGATGCGTTTGCCAATGCCGCCATGATTTTGTCAGGCATGGGACCCCTCGGCGAATTAAAAACTTTCGGCGGAAAACTTTTTGGCGGCTGTTACGCGCTCTTCAGCGGATTAATATTTATTTTCGTGGTGGGCTTGATTTTTGCGCCGGTCGTGCATCGCTTTCTACACAAATTTCATCTTGAATCGCAGCAGGATGAAAAAGAGGCAACAAAGGAATAAGGAGCTCATACTCTTTCGCGCGGTTGTTGAGTTGTTCTTAAATTGGGTTGTAATTTAAGAGTTTTGAGCAAGGGTAATTCTATGAAAATATTTTTGCTTTCTGTCTTAATGATTTTCGCGCAAATTTCGTTCCTTTCCTCCGCCCAGGCGCAGGCCACCAGTTCGCGGGCATTGACTCGAAAAATTGTTCCGCCCAAAGAGTCCCCCGCGCCCGATCCTGCTCCAGCCGCGAAACCGCTGGTCAAACCGCCGGTGGTGGCGGCTCCTGTTCCCGCAAAAACCGAAGAGGAAAAAGCGGAGATTTTAAAAAAGACGGTGGAGTCTCAAAAAAAACGGGCTGAAGAAGGTTCTGCCTCGGCTCAGTACGAGTTGGGAATGCGGTATCTTAATGGCAATGGCGTGGAAAAAAATCTGAAACTGGCCCGCAAATGGCTCGAACTTTCCGCTCAACAAGGAAATGCGACGGCCGCAAAAAAACTGGAGGCCTTGCAGAAAACCGCGCCCGCTAAAATTGAAAAACCTACTTCACCAAACTAAGGCCCCTGTTTTCCGCCGGCGCCAAAGAAATATAATCGGTCAAAATATGTTTGGCTTCTTCGAGAGTGACATCCACAGCCGGAGTTTTGTCTTCCGGAAAATCTTCATCATCGGGCAACCGGCTTTCCGCCAAAGCGACCTCGTTGGTTTTAGGCGCAGGCGTTTGCAGACCGGGCAGAGCCAAATTCTTTAAGGTTACTTCAAAAACTTTTGAGGCCGGTTCTTTTCGCGCCTGGCGCTCTTTTTTGCGGGCTTCGGCGACTGCTTTCAATTCTTTCGTTTCTTTGAGCCGCTGGTGTTCGTTGAGCGAAAAACTTTTATCGGCCAGCGTCTTTTTAAATCGTTCAATATCGTCGCGCACATAAGCAAAATCTTTCTCCGTGGCCACGCGATGAGTGGAACGTTTTTTTAATTCAGCAAGAAACGGCGCAACGCGATTTAATTTTTCATATTTGGCGGGAGACACTTCATCCCAAGGCAATGGATTTTCCAACGAGGCTTCGCCGACTTCAGCGTAGTTATTGATGGAGGGTAAAATCAAATCTGGGATAACTCCTTTGAGTTGGGTGGAAGAACCGCTGGCGCGATAAAATTTGCGAATGGTGATTTTCAACGCTCCTGGATTAAAAGCGTAAGCCAATTTGTTGTCTTTCATGATCGGCTCCAGTTGCGCCAGAGATTGCACGGTCCCTTTCCCGTGCGTGGAGGAATCGCCCACGATCAGCGCGCGCCCATAATCCTGCAAGGCGCCCGCCAGAATTTCCGAAGCGGAGGCGCTGAAACGGCTGGTCAAAATAATCAATGGCCCATCGTAAAGAACGGATTCATCGGTATCTTTATCCACAATAATTTCTCCACTCGGATCTTTGGTCTGCACCACGGGCCCTTTTTTGATGAAAAGGCCGGTGAGATTAATAGCTTCACTCAACGCGCCGCCGCCATTGCGTCGCAAATCAAGAATAATGCCGCTGACTTTTTCCTGATTTAATTTTTTAATAAGCTTGGAAACATCAGCGGTGGTGCTTTTGTGTTCGCCTTTTTTTCCTTCCAGTTGGAAATCTTCATAAAAGGAAGGAAGATCAATCACGCCTAAACGGAGCGGCTGATTTTTATCGGCGGGTATCTCAATGACTTTGGCTTTGGCTTCCTGATCTTCCAATTTTATTTCGTCGCGAATCAACGTGATGGTTTTACGAACGGATGGATCGGCGGCATCCACCGGAATAATGGTCAGACGCACTTCGGTTCCTTTCGGGCCGCGGATTTGTTCCACCACTTTTTTCAAGGGCATATCAACCACGTCCACCGGTTCTTTATTGGTCTGGGCGACGGCGACAATGCGATCTTTGATTTTTAATTGTTTGCTTTGCGCGGCCGGTCCGCCCGAAATCAAATCTTTAATTCGCACGTAGCCATCTTCCGATTCGAGCAAAGCGCCAATGCCAAGTAACGAAAGTTTCATGCTGATGGCAAAATTTTCCAATTGTTCGTGGCTCATGTAATCGGAATGCGGATCATAAACATGAGCCAGGGCGGTGAGATAAATTTCAAACACTTCGTTCCCCGTTAATTCTTTAAAGTTGCGCTGAACCTGATTGTAACGGCGCGTCAGTGTCTTGATGATTTCCTCCGCCGAACCTTTTTGTTGCTTCAGTGCTTTTTTTGCAGAAGGCGAATTTGTGATGATAACTGAAGGGTTATTTTTTTCATGAACTTCGATCTTCTCGATCTTCTGAAGATCATCTTTAAGAGAGACATGCTTCGCTTTTATTCCACCAGCATCAACGGCTGAAAGTTTTTCCTGGAGATATTCGAAGCGCAGATGTTGGCGCCAGAGTTTTTTGGCTTCGTTCAAATCTTTCGGGCGCGGAATTTCTTTTCGATTAAACGTGTAACGATCCTCTCCGGTGAATTCAAATTTTTCTGAGTGCAGGAGGTTGGTGGCATAATTGACGCGTTCGCCAATGCGCTGAAGCAAACGGGCAAAAATAATATGGGCCGGGCTGGTATCGCCGGTTTTTAAAGTCCGATCATCAAGCGTGGTTCGGTACGTTTCAAATTCCTTCAAATCGGATTGCAAAAAATGCAGGTGCTGACCGTCCAGAGTTTCGAGGTAGCGATCCAAAAACTGACTCGAAACTTCATCGTCAAATCGCCTTTGCGAATAGTGAGAACGCTCCAAAATGCGTCCGACCAATTTGGCAATGTTGGCTTCGGTGGGATCGGTCGGCGGACTGGAATTTCTGCCGACATCCGCGAACAGCAGCGCGCAGCCTAACTTTAAAAAAATGATGGAGGATAAAAGTCTCACGTCAGAATAATTTTAGAAAAATCCTTCATTCCCATGGAATTGCAACCGGTTATTTTTGGATGGAAACCAACTCCATATCGTAAATTAAAACGGTGTGCGGCAAAATTTTTCGCCCGCGCGCATGATCAGCGCCCCGCGCGCCGTAGGCCAGACTCGGGGGAATAAACAGGCGCCATTTCGAGCCGATTTTCATCAATTGCAACGCTTCGCTCCAGCCTTTGATGACGACATTGAGCGGAACAGTGTTAGGCACTTCCCGTTTGTAGGAATTATCGAATTCAGTTCCGTCGGTAAATTGGCCGATATAATGAATCAAAACCGTGTCTTTGATGGTCGGTTTTTCGCCGGTGCCTTCCTTAAGAATTTTATATTGCAATCCATCCGGCAGCGTCACGACGCCTTCTTTAATTTTGTTGGCGGCCAGAAAATCTTCCCCTTCTTTTTTTTGCTTTTGAATTTGTTCCTCCTGCATTTTCATCATTCTGGCTTCCAGTTCCTTTTCAAAAATTTCCTTTTCATCATGCACTTCTTTTTCGGTGAGCAATGTCTTTTGGCCCGAATAGGCGTCTTTAAATCCCTGCAACAAAATGGCCGGGTCAATGTCGGCCATGGCTTTTTTCATATCGCTGCCCATGTCCATGCCGATGGCATAACTGGTTCGGGATTTCTTATCTTTAAAAACGGAAACAGCGTTGGTGGAAGGAGCGTTGGTAGAAATAACATTGGTGGAAGCAGGCGGCGATGGATTGGTGGGCTTGTCCTCCGCTTGAACGTGCGCAGGAATAATTCCTAAAATGAGTAGAATAATAAATTTTAATTTCATGTTTTTAATGGATTGAAAACCGGTTTGCCAAAAATGTTTTGCTAGCCAGATAAAAAGACATCGTAACGGGCCGAATGTTCATGTCAAGAATCAGAATTTTTAAATTCATCGAAGGCTTTTTTTAAAGAGGTAACATTCTAATGACATTCTGAGGATGTGTTGTTAAACTCGCACCGCACAAAATATGCAAATGAAGCACAGGCCAAACAATACGAAAATTCAAAATGAAAATGACAGAAGAAAATTGCAGCGTTCTATCCATTGTGAAGGTTGAAAAAACTGACCTACGATTTGCGTGGAGTGGTTTCGCGATCTTTACGTTATTACTGACCCTATTGGCCAGCACCCGCGCTTCAGCGAGTATAGTCATTACGGATTACAAATTTGATGCGCTCAATATTGGGGATTCGCTGCCAACCACTGTTCCGTCCACAGACCCCTTTCCCCAGCAGAATGTCTATGCAGTGGGCGGTTTTCCAAATGACAACGATCCTAGTTCCACCAACCCACTAACGGGCACGGTCACAGTGCAGAACGTCGGTTCCCTATCGAAGGCTGCGTTGATGAGCACCACCCAAGCAGGCACCGGCGCGTTGTATATAGACACCCAGTTCCAGGCCTCTGCCTCGCTTTTTAATTTGAGCTTCGACATAAATGTGGTCGCCGTTCCGTCGAGTGGCTTACCGCAACCTGGCGTTGGCTCGCCAAACGGCCAGGCGTTTGCCATCAATGCTTTCGGATTGGATTCAGCGCGTTTATTTCGCTTCGCAGTTTCTCCAACGAGCGCTACAGCAGGCAATTTCGGGTATCGGCTGCCTGGACCAAATGGAGACTTGGCCACGTTTGGCACTTATACAGAAGGAGAAACTTATCACGTGGAATATCTTGCCGATTTCGCCACGAGTAAACTAAATATTTTCCTGGATGGAGTGCAGAAGGTGACCAATGCCGACCTGCTAAATGCAGGCGCTGGCGTCTCAGAACTGTTCATGTTCCAGAACGGCGTGAATGGGCAATTGAATCAAGTAGCACTCGACAATATCCATTCGACTGCAACCGCCGCCGTCCCCGAACCTTCAACTTTTTTTTCCAGTGCATTTGCGCTGCTCGGCTTCGGCGCAGTTGGGCTGTTACGAAAAATAAGTAGCCGCCCTATCAGTTCATCTTAAATGGTGCGCGATACAGGGTTCGAACCTGTGACCCCTACCGTGTCAAGGTAATGCTCTACCACTGAGCTAACCGCGCCGACTAACGCAGATTAAATTAAAGGGATTTTTTTCCGACGCAAGAATTTTTGGATTTTTCGTTTCATTTTTAAAATCACGCGCTCACGCCGGAAATTTTCTCTTCACCTCCGCGCAAATCGCAGCCAATCATCTCAAGCATGAACCGCCGAAATTTCATTCATCTCATTTCCACCAGCGGCGCGGCTTTTTCGAGCGCCACTTTATTTTTTCCAAAATCGGCGCGCGGCGCGGAAGAAAAATCCATCGCGCAAAAAGGAAAGCAAAATTTTTCTGCTGACCTAATTATTGTCGGCGGCGGCCTCGGCGGCTGCGCGGCGGCTCTCGCAGCTCTGAAAAATAATCTGAGCGTTATTCTCACCGAAGAAACCGATTGGATCGGCGGACAACTCACACAACAAGGTGTTCCCCCTGATGAACATCGCTGGATCGAATCATTCGGCAGCACACGCGTTTATCGGGAATTTCGCCGCGCGATCCGCGATTTTTATCGCCGTAATTATCCATTGACAGAAGCGGCTCGCGCTCGTGTGA
>JALYXC010000338.1 GCA_030947315.1 Verrucomicrobiota bacterium
ACTTTATACTGCGAGCAACTGGAAAAAGGAAAACGGGCCATTGAATTTAGTGAGGAATTAAACCCGTTGGCCCGTGCGGGAGAAATTGCGGCTTTTGGTTTGCGCATGAACGCCGGCTGGTCGCTCGGTCAATTTCAGCAACGCACTGGATTTGATTTGCGGCGGGAATGGCCAACGGAAATTAAGCAGATGGTAGGATTGGGTTACGCCCAACTCGACGAGCGGCGTTTTCAATTAACTCCATGCGGATTACGCTACGCCGACTGGGCCGCAGAACAGTTTCTCAAAATTTAGGTGCGGATTTAAGGAGCGGAAGGCGTGGGCGGCCCCGAAGTGAAAATTTTAGGCGCGGCATTTTGCGGCGCTAAATTAAGTGTTCGTGGGACTCGTTGCGGAATGGCCACGGTCGGTTGTGGATTATTTTGCACGGTTTGATCGTTACTATTCACTGGCGGAAAAGGCGGAAAAGCCACGCCTTTAGCCTGGCCTTCTTCGCGTTGTTTATCCGCAAAAGCTTTTTGCAAAACGGTTTTGGCCGCCGCATCCATATTTTCCGGAATCGGCTGAATGCCTGCAGCCGGTTGCGCGACCGCTGCTGATGGCGAGCCAGCCATACCGCCCGGAACATTGGGAGCACCGGCAATTTTATTATTGCTAAGACCATTCCCGGCGGGTTGCCCGACCGCTCCGCCACCGCTGGGGTTAAGGCCATAACGATTAGCAAAAGCATTTGCAACTGGCGCTGCGGTTTGTGCCACCACCCCAGAATTTGGATAGTGTCCTGTGACATTTTGGACAACGGGAGCCGCAAAAGACGGAATCGGCACGGGAGTTGTAGGGTTGGGCATACCGGGCTGCGGCGCAATAGTCGCTCCTTTGGGCGCATTATTCTTAAAAGATAAAACCTGGTCTGCGCCCGAATTCCGAATCGTCACTTCGCCTTCCACTTCAGAAATTTTTACCACCTCCAAAATATCGTCACGTTGGCCTTCCGGTAAATTCACATATCGGATTTGATTGTTTTTAGGATCTCCCGGATTTTTTGGATAAATAATGAACCAGGCGCGTTTCTGTCCACCAAAGGAAGTGATGCCCGTAAAATCTATCTTGACCGGGGGTTCCGGCTGCACGGCGGGTCCATTCGTTGGTGCCGGATTCAAACCAAACGCGTTGCGATCCACAATGGTGCGATAAGGGTTTTCAGGCGTAATACCGAATACTGTTTGTGTCAAGATAAAATTACTCAACAGTGCCGCCAGCGTTATTCCAATGCGTTTCATGGCTCTACAATGAACGATGCTTTGATTAACACCAATAAAAATTCAAAGTTGCAGAAAAATTTTTCGTTTTCATATCGCGTTCTCGAAATGCAACGCTCAATCCGCGCCACCTTTTAATACGCCGCTTGAGATCCTTTGATGGAACGCTTTTTCATCCAGGGCATTAATCCCCGCAACCGCTCGCCCACTTTTTCGATGGAATGTTGTTCCCCTTTTTTTAGCAGTTCCTTGTATTTTTTATAGCCGCCTTTGTATTCGGCAACCCAGCCTTTGGCGAATTTTCCGTTTTGAATATCTTGCAACGCCGCTTTCATTCGCTTCTTCACGCTCGCATCAATAATTTTTGGACCGACTGAAACATCGCCCCATTTTGCGGTTTCAGAAATCGAAAAACGCATTCCGCTAATGCCCGCTTCGTTCATCAAATCCACAATCAATTTCAATTCATGCAAACATTCGAAATAAGCCATTTCCGGTTGGTAACCCGCTTCGACCAGGGTTTCGTAACCTGCTTGAATCAGCGCGCTCGCTCCGCCGCACAACACCGTTTGTTCGCCGAATAAATCGGTTTCAGTTTCTTCTTTGAAAGTTGTTTCCAAAACACCCGCGCGGGTTCCGCCAACGCCTTTGGCCCAGGCCAGCGCAACTTTTTTCGCCTGTTTGCTCGGATTTTGATAAACCGCAATCAATGCCGGAACCCCTTTGCCTTCCAGAAATTGCCGACGCACAATGTGGCCCGGACCTTTCGGCGCGACTAAAATAACATCCACATCTTTCGGCGGAACAACCGTTTTAAAATGAATGGCAAAACCGTGCGAAAACAAAAGCGTTTTGCCTTTGGTTAAATTCGGCGCGATGTCTTTTTCGTAGGCCGAAGGTTGTTTCGTATCGGGAATTGCCACAAAAATAACGTCGGCGCGCTTGACCGCTTCGCCAGTGTTGAAAACTTCAAAACCTTTTTCTTTGGCGACCGGAATCGATTTGCTTCCTTCGTAAAGGCCGATGATTACTTTGCAACCGCTCTCTTTTAAATTGAGCGCGTGCGCGTGGCCTTGCGAGCCGAAGCCGAGCACGGCCAGCGTTTTATTTTTGAGAACATTTAAATCAGCGTCTTTATCGGAATAAACTTTGGCAGGCATATTTTTTAATTTTGAGTTCTTGATTTTGAATTTTGAGTTAATAGAAATTTATTATCGTTCATCTGGCATTCGTGTGAGGGCGAAATAAATCACGTAAATCCATGAAAAAATGGAATGGAGCATCGCCCAAAGAATTGAGCGATTGCGCTGCCATGAGCAAACGACGGCAATCACCGCTCCCAGTTCTACGCCAGTTTGGATTTGATTTTGCACAACGGAACTACTTTCTCGGCAGCGCAATTCTTCCGGTTCGCGTCAATTCCACCACGCCGAAGGTCTTCATCAGATTTAAAAATTTTTCGACTTTGCTTTCGTTGCCGGTGATTTCGATGGTCAAACTTTTCGGCTGAACATCTACAATTTTCGCGCGAAAAATATCGGTGATTTGCATGATTTCTGCGCGCGATTTTGCGTCCACACCCACTTTCACCAGCACCAGTTCGCGATCCACAAATTCATTCTCGCGAAAATCGGTCACTTCCAAAACGTCTATCAGCTTATTGAGCTGCTTCACGATTTGATCGAGCGTCGCGTCGTCGCCGCGCGTCACGATCGTCATGCGGGAAGTGTCGGCATTTTGCGTCGGCGCGACATTGAGCGAATCAATGTTGTAACCGCGACCGCTGAAAAGCCCGGCGATGCGCGTGAGCACGCCGAATTTATTTTCCACCAACACTGAAATTGTGTGTCGCATACTTTCCGCCGAAACGGGGCGCAAAACTAGCAATCGAAATTGGAGCGGTCAATTTGCAATTTATGGAATGGTCTTGAAGCCGGTGAGGCTTGTAGAAATTTAAGGCCAAATCTCCAGCACATCTGCCGTAAGATGTGATTCAAAATCTTCAATCTGTTTTGAGTTTGCGCGCAACAAATGCTCGACGTCCGTCACAGTGGAATTGCCAAAACGCAGCCAGATAATTTTCGGCGGTGCGCCGCGTTGCAAAGCTAAATCCGAAAAATCCTTGTCGAGTGTAATCACGGTGAATCCATTTTCTTTTGCGTATTGCCAAATAATAGAATCGTTGACGGTACTGAAATTAAGAAATTGGGTTTGCGTGGAGTCGGGAAAAATATCCGCAAGCCGCCGGATAAGTTTGTGGCTCAGATTATGGTCGAACAGCAGCTTCATGCGGCGTGAGCGCAATCATCGTGTGCTGCTCGCGATTAGCGGCATACGCGAGACAAGCGCGAATGTCTTGCTCGGTCAGATCAGGAAAATCAGCAATGATTTCTGGATGCGTCATTCCTGCTGCAATCCAGCCAAGCACGTCGCCAACCGTGATGCGCAATCCGCGAATGCACGGTTTGCCGCCACGTTTGCCAGGTTCAACGGTGATGAATTGTCGGTAGTCCATAATTGATTAAAAACTATCATACTCGGCAAATTTTGAAAGCTTCCGCAACGTTGTTCATTCAGGTATCCAGACCACCGGTAATTTCTCCTCGCGGTTGCGGTGATACCATTTGAAATGGCTGTCGTTGGTGATGATTTTGTAGGAAGGAAAAAGTTCGCTCGCGCGCACGATGGTCGCATCGGCAAAATCCATTTCGGGCACATATTTTTCCAGCAGCGCGGCCAGCGCATGTTTTTCTTCTTCCACGTCGAGTACGAAATGATAGTCGCTGATTATTTTGGCAACAATTTTGCAGTCGCCAATTAAATGACTCGCTTCAGTGAAAGCAGCGGTCGTCGTGCATAAATGTTGATGGTGTTGCTTGAAGAAATTCTGCGCCCATGCGCGGCGTTTCGGCGTTTTGCCAAACGGGCTGACAATGAAGCTGGTATCAGCGAGAAACATGGCGGCGGGCCACGGCAGCATGGATTTTTTCGCGCTCGGTTTTCCCCGGCAAATCCGGCAGAACGAATCCGTCCTCACTCAACTCAAGGCTCGCAGCCGACGCAGCAGAATCTTTCAGCGAAGCGGCCTCGGTCACAATTTTTTGCAGGAAGGCATAAGGCGAAAGACCGCGCCGCCGCGCCGCCATTTGAAATTTCGCCGCTACTTTTTGATCAACCCTTGTTTGCAAAAGCATTGTCATACACAAACTGTAATCTCCACCTCAAAATCGTCAACGGAATTTACCCAGCAAATCCGCAAATTAGAAAAATGGATTGTTCGCTTTTTCTTCTGTAACCGTTGTCATCGGGCCGTGACCGGGACAAATCAAAGTTTCATCTGGCAGCGAAAAAATATTTTCGCGCACTTTTTGTTTGGCTAAATCCCATGAATCGTTTCCGCGTCCCATCGAACCGGCGAAAATTGCGTCGCCCGAAATCGCAACAAACGGCGCATCTTCCGGCCAGTTGCCGACGATATAAGTCACGCCATCTTCCGCGTGGCCGGGCGTTTCGCGATTGGTCACCCGCAAATTATTAAGGTGAACAAAATCGTTGGCGCGATTGCGATGTTGCGGCGGCGCACTTTTGGAATTGGAATGAAGCAGCAGTTTTGGAAATTTTTCGCGAATCGCACTCATCGCCGCAATGTGATCTTCATGCGAATGGGTGATGAAAAGATGGCGAAGGTTTAAATTATTTTCCTCGATGATTTTAAAAATGGGAGTCGCATCCCAACCCGTATCAAACAGCGCTGCTTCGCGCGAAATCTCTTCCCAGACGAGATAACAATTTACGGAATATTCG
>JALYXC010000349.1 GCA_030947315.1 Verrucomicrobiota bacterium
CCGGAATTATACTCGAGATCACCGCTGATCCCGTCCGCGCTTTCGATCAGGGTAAAGGTCAAGTCAAATTTTGCGGTGCCACTTTCCATGGGCAACGATTCCGCCGTAATTCCAGTCAAAGTCAAAGACGGCGGTGGCGCGGCCAAAAACTGAAAAATAACCTGAAACAATGGATTGTGTCCGGCGTGACGCGGAATTTTTAATTCTTCCACTAATTTTTCCAACGGCATTTCCTGATTTTCAAATGCGCCTAGAACTGCGCCGCGAACCTGCTGCAACAATTGGCGAAAAGTCAGATTGCCGGAAAAATCAGCGCGTAACGCCACCGTATTAACAAAGTAACCGATCAACTTTTCTGACTCGGGATGAAATCGCCCGTTGATGGGCGAGCCAACAATAATATTTTCCTGATTGGAGTAGCGATGGAGTAATGTTTGAAAAGCCGCCAGCAACGTCATGTAAAGCGTCACACCTTCCTGGCGGCTAAATTCCTTGAGCTTGGTCAGCAATGGCCCCGGAAAATTCAAAGTGCAACGGCCGCCTTTAAAAGTTTGCCGGCCTGGGCGCGGTCGGTCAGTGAGCAATTCCAAGACGGGCAATTCACCGGCTAACTGTTGTTTCCAATAAGCTAATTGTTTTTGAAAAACTTCGCCTTGGAGACGCTCGCGTTGTTGGGCCGCGAGTTCTGAAAAAGAAGTTTTGAGTTCCGGCAATGAAATTATTTTACCGGCGGAAAACTTTTCGTAAAAGGCCGTAACCTCCGCATACAACACGGAGAATGACCAGAGATCCGAAGCGATATGATGCACTGTGAGTAACAAAATATGCTCGTGCTCGGAGAACTTGAGCAATGTCACGCGCAACATCAAATCGGCCGTCAAATCAAAATGACGTCTGGCCTCTTTTTTCATTAATTGTTCAGCTTGCGTCTTTCGATCCACTTCGCTCCGAGCGCTCAGGTCAATCGTATTCACAACAAACGGTTTATTTTCAGCGACACGCAACGCGGGTTTTCCATCCTGGGAAATAAATTGTGTGCGCAAAGTTTCATGGCGCTGCACGATAGCTTCCAAAGTTTTTTGCAGGGCGGAATTATCCAGTGGCCCGTGCAAACGGAGCGCCTGTGGAATATTGTAAAAAGGATTCTTTGGTTCCAGTTGATCCATGAACCATAAACTTTCCTGCGAAAAAGAAAGTCGTGGCGGGCCAGTCGAAAGGTCTCTTTGAGGTTGGGGGGAAATTGAGGATTTTCGCTCTAACAATTTTTTTTCGAGCAAGGCCCGTTTCTCTGGCGAAAGGCCCGCAATCATTTGGCGGGAATTTTCCGGCGGGAGTGTTGTCGTGGGATTGTCGGCCTGAGGCGTGCTATTCATCCTGGATTATAATTAAATTCGTTTTGGCAAAAGTAAAATTTAATTTCCCTTTTTGTGGAGATTAAAGTTCGACTCTGCCACGCCCTTGGTTACATTTTAGCCCAAGACACATGGAAGGTTTAGCCATAAAATCCAATGTCGATTTGTCTGCGCCTTCGTCAGTGAGCGCTCCCAAAATTCTGCGCATTTTGCTTTTGGAAGATGTCGCGACCGATGCGGAATTAATCCAGATGGAACTGCGTCATGCGCAAATCCCTTTTGTGATTTGTTGCGTGGAAACGCGGGATGATTTCCTGCGCACCTTGCGGGAATTCGAGCCGGAAATTATTTTGTCGGATTATTCGATGCCGCAATTCAATGCGCTGGAAGCGCTCCATCTGTTACAGGCTTCGCCGCCGGACATTCCTTTTATTTTGGTAACCGGTTCGCAATCGGAAGAAGTCGCCGTCGAATGCATGAGAGAAGGAGCCGATGATTATATTTTAAAAACGTCGCTGAAACGGCTTCCGCTCGCGTTGCTCAACGCCCTCAAGAAAAAAAAGGCCGAACGCGAAAAAGAGCAAGCGACCAAAGCGGTTGAAGAAAGCGAAGAACATTTTCGCTCTCTCATTGAAAATGCGTCCGACATTATCACTATTTTAAATTCCGACGGCACCTTTCGTTATGCCAGTCCTTCTGTAAAAAATCTTGGTTACAAACCGGGAGAACTTTTGGGGCAAAATCTTTTAGTCTTTGTTTCGCCGCAGGACGCGCCGGAAGTCAAAACTATTTTTGATCAGATTCTGCAACTGGGCTGCATCTCTACTTTTGAATTTCTCTTCCGGCACAAGGACGGTTCCTGGCGCGTGCTCGAAGCGATTGGCAAAAGTATTTATCTTCAATCGGAAAATTTCGGGGTCGTTCTCAACGTGCGCGATGCCACCGAGCGCAAAGAAGCCGAATCGGCCCTGGAAAAAATGGCGGCCTTTGCCCAGCTTAATCCGAATCCAGTTTTTGAACTTTTTGCCGATGGCAATTTGACTTATTGCAATCAGGCCGCGCTGGAGATTTCAAAAATGTTGGGCAAAGCGCCCGCGGAAATTTTGCCGCCCGACACGGTGGAAGTGATTGGCGAATGTTTGTCCACCGGCCAGAGTAATTTGCATCGCGAAACGACCATCGGAAATCGGATTCTTTCCTGGTCGTTTTTTCCGATTATTCCGAGCCGGCTCGTTCATTGTTACGCGACCGATATTACCGAGCGATTGAGTTTGGAAGCCCAATTACGCCAATCGCAAAAAATGGAAAGCATTGGTCAGCTTGCCGCAGGCGTGGCGCACGATTTCAATAATATTCTCACGCTCATTCAAGGTTATTCCAGTTTGCTTTTGGACGAAGAAAACCTGAACCAGGAATTTACAGATTCATTGCAACAAATTTCCGCCGCTTCGCAACGCGCTTCTAATCTTACCCGCCAGCTTTTGATGTTCGGCCGCAAACAGGTCATGCAACCGCAAGACCTCGATATGAATGAGGTCATCAGCAATGTCACAAAATTGCTTCGCCGAATTCTGGGCGAGGACGTGGTGCTGCATTTTAACTATTCTCCTAATCTGCCGAAAGTTCACGCCGACTCAGGCATGATGGAACAGGTATTGATGAATTTGGCCGTCAATGCCCGCGATGCCATGCCGCGCGGTGGACGATTGACGATTGGCACAAATGTAGTTGAAATAAATTCCACTCATGTCCGCGCCAATCCGGAAGCGCGCGCCGGCCAATTTATTTGTTTGCGCGTCAGCGATTCCGGCACTGGCATTCCGCGCGAAATTGTTTCGAAAATTTTTGAGCCATTTTTCACGACCAAAGAAGTCGGCAAAGGAACCGGGCTCGGATTGGCCACGGTTTACGGCATTGCCAAACAACATCAAGGTTGGATTGAAGTCTTAAGCGAAATAAAAAAAGGAACAACATTTCGTATTTTTCTTCCGATCAATGAGCATCCTGTGCCAGTGGTTGCGAGCGAACCTCCTCCCGAAAAAGTTTGCGGCGGTTCGGAGAAAATTCTGGTCGTGGAAGATGAACCGGAATTGCGCACTTTAGTCACTGGTATTTTGGAGAGTTATGGTTATCAGGTTTTCCAAGCTGCTTCCGGTCCCGACGCGCTTCCCGTTTGGAGTAAAAATTCCGGCCAGATTGATTTGTTACTGACTGACTTGGTCATGCCCGGAAATATGACAGGACGCGAATTGGCTCAGAAATTAAAAACTGACAAACCAAATTTAAAAGTAATTTATACTAGCGGCTACAGCATGGAAACTTTAGGAAAAGATTTTGTTTTTAAACGCGGCTTGAATTTTCTGCCCAAGCCGTATCATCCGTTGACTCTGGTCAAAATTGTGCGCGATTGTTTGGATTCCTGAGTTCTATTCGGCTCTTTCAAAATCAATAAATCCGCGACCCACATCTACTTCCCTTAACCTGACTTTTACCTTCTCACCCAGGTCCAGTCCCGTTTCTCCTTTGATAATCCGCCCTTCTGCAGCAACGTCCAGCAGTCGGATGAACGTTCCTTTTGGTGATACTCCAGTAATAACTCCGACAAAGGTTTCTCCAATTCGGGAACGCAGCGCGTTTGCGGCGATAATTTTTTTCATCAATCGTTCAATACGCCGAGCCGCCGAGTCTCGTTCTGTGCAATGAGCGGCCAAAGCGGTTAACTCCTCCTCAGTAAAAGGCGGAGGTTGGTTCGCGATGGCTGCTTTCAAAATTCTTTGCGTAACGAGGTCGGCGTAACGACGATTTGGCGCCGTGGAATGAGTATAATCATTCACGGCCAGTCCAAAATGACCTTCGTGTTCTGCGCCGGGATGCTCAACAACATATTCTCCGGGTCCCAAACATTTTAGAATAGCGAGCGATAATTCAGGAAAATGAAGTGGATCTCGCTCCTTTCTCGTAGTTAGAAAATCCGCCAGAGCGCGCGAATCGGGTAGTTCCGGCAATCTTTCTCCTGACACGGCAGCAATAGCACAAATCCGATCCCAACGCTTCGGTTCGCGCACCACCAGCCGAATAGCCAGACAACCTTTCGCTCGAAGAAACCGGGCCATCGCCACATTATCAGTAACCATGAAACTCTCAATGATATCTCGCGCGGGATTTGGTTGTAGCAGACCTGTTCCTTTGGCTTCCTGACCGGCCACGAGCGGAACTGTTTCCACACTGCCGAAAGTAAGGGTGCCGTGTTCTTTACGAAATTTATTCAGGCGAGTTGCAGCTTCCTTCTGGAGGCGTAGTTGCTCTTCGGTTTCTTCAGGATAACTATTCTGGAGGGGAGTAGTTGATTTACCTTCAAGCCATTCACCCACTCGATAATAATTCAATTTGGAATGGTTGCGAACCGTAGC
>JALYXC010000386.1 GCA_030947315.1 Verrucomicrobiota bacterium
GTACTAGTTCACTATCGGTTGCCAAGGAGTATTTAGTCTTATCCCGTGGTCGGGACGGATTCATGCAGAGTTTCACGTGCACCGCATTACTTGGGATACCTCTAGGCGGCTTCGGACTTCGCTTACCCGACTATCACGGTCTCTGGTCGATTTTTCCAAATCGTTAAGCTCGTCGTTCACCTGCCACATTAAGGTCCCACAACCCCGAAGAAACAAGTTTCTTCGGTTTAGACTGTTCCGCTTTCGCTCGCCACTACTGACGGAATCATTTCGTTTTCTTTTCCTGGGGTTACTGAGATGTTTCACTTCACCCCGTTTCGCTTTGCAGGACTATGAATTCATCCTGCAATAATGGCCGGTTAAGACCATTGGGTTGTCCCATTCGGAGATCTTCGGATTAAAGCCTGTTCAGCGGCTCCCCGAAGCTTATCGCAACTTTCTACGTCCTTCATCGCCTCTTGGCACCAAGGCATCCACCGTTTGCACTTAGTAGCTTGATCACAAAGTTAAACTATCGAGTTTGACTCAATAGAACTCAGCGAATTTGTAATTTGCCCTATTAATTTATCTGTATGTAGTTGTCAAAGAACATTCCCGAATCTACTTGCCCAAAGCTTTTGGCCCCAAGCAACTTTTTCCAGGTAAATAGTTATAAAAGTGGTGGGCCTGACTGGATTCGAACCAGTGACCCTGCGCTTATCAAGCGCATGCTCTAACCAACTGAGCTACAGGCCCGTTACCAACTCGGAACTGTGAACTCAAAATTATTCCGCGTTCTGTATTCCGCGTTCAGGACGGTTGGTGGAGCTGAGGAGATTCGAACTCCTGACATTCTGCTTGCAAAGCAGACGCTCTACCAACTGAGCTACAGCCCCATCTGCCAAGAAGCAAACAGGAGTTTCGAACTCTTCCACTTTTGAAAGAACAAACTCATTAAAGATTGAATTGTGCGATAATCAGAGCCTGGCGAAATTTGAAACTTCATAAATGACATTTCATCTTTCGGCCGACCTAGTGAGGCGGTTTTTAACCCGCTCACATGTTTCTCCTTAGAAAGGAGGTGATCCAGCCGCAGGTTCCCCTACGGCTACCTTGTTACGACTTCATCCCAATCACCATCCATACCTTCGGCATCTGTCTCCTTGCGGTTAACACGATGACTTCGGGTACAAACGGCTTTCATGATGTGACGGGCGGTGTGTACAAGGCCTGGGAACGTATTCACGGCGCCGTAGCTGATGCGCCATTACTAGCGATTCCAGCTTCATGAAGGCGAGTTGCAGCCTTCAATCCGAACTGGGCCCGGTTTTAGGGGATTTGCTCCACCTCGCGGTCTTGCTTCCCTTTGTGCCGGGCATTGTCGTACGTGTGCAGCCCTGGCCGTAAGGGCCATACTGACTTGACGTCATCCCCACCTTCCTCCTCGTTTAAGCGAGGCAGTCTGTCCAGAGTGCTTTGAACTCTCGTTCAAGTGGCAACAGAACATAGGGGTTGCGCTCGTTGCGGGACTTAACCCAACATCTCACGACACGAGCTGACGACAGCCATGCAGCACCTGTGTATGCTGGTATTGCTACCTCGTCAGACTTTCATCCTTCTACTACATACATGTCAAGGCCAGGTAAGGTTCTTCGCGTTGCATCGAATTAAGCCACATACTCCACCGCTTGTGCAGGCCCCCGTCAATTTCTTTGAGTTTTAATCTTGCGACCGTACTTCCCAGGCGGCATATTTATCGCGTTGGCTACGCCACAAAAGGGGTCGATTCCTTTTACAGCAAATATGCACCGTTTACAGCTAGGACTACCAGGGTATCTAATCCTGTTTGCTCCCCTAGCTTTCGTGCCTCAGTGTCAGGTGTTGTCCAGGGACTCGCCTTCGCCACTGGTGTTCCTCTTGATATCTACGCATTTCACTGCTACACCAAGAATTCCAGTCACCCCTCCAAACCTCTAGCCAGATAGTATTCAATGCCATTTCCGAGTTAAGCTCGGAGATTTCACATCAAACTTACCCAACCACCTACGCACCCTTTACGCCCAGTAAATCCGAACAACGCTTGGGACCTCTGTATTACCGCGGCTGCTGGCACAGAGTTAGCCGTCCCTTCCTCTTTCGCTACAATCAGCTCACGACCTGTTAAATCGTAAGGTTTGTTCGCAAATGACAGGGGTTTACGGACCGAAGTCCTTCATCCCCCACGCGGCGTCGCTCCTTCAGGCTTTCGCCCATTGAGAAAAATTCTCGACTGCTGCCACCCGTAGGTGTCTGGACCGTGTCTCAGTTCCAGTGAGGCTGGTCGTCCTCTCAGACCAGCTACCCGTCTTAGCCTTGGTGAGCCGTTACCTCACCAACTAGCTGATAGGCCGCGGGTTCCTCAAAAAGCGTCAGGCCTTACGGTCCCCAACTTTGAAAATCAGAAAATGCTTTCTAATTGTCGTATCCGGTATTAGCTCGCCTTTCAGCGAGTTATTCCAAACTTCATGGTAGATTACCCACGTGTTACGCACCCTTGCGCCACTCCTGTTTCAATGTATTGCTACACTGAAACAAGCGTTCGACTTGCATGTCTTATCCACGCCGCCAGCGTTCGTTCTGAGCCAGAATCAAACTCTCCGTATAAACGTTAGTTTAATTCGTCGAACTGATTAGGTTCAACTATTCTATTTTTGATTAAAACTCGAAACTATTCAACTAACTTGAATAATTTCAAGGGGCTCCAACTTATCGCACAATTCAATTTTCAATGAGCAGAGGGTGTTTTCACCCCAAAATCTTTCCCCTTCAGGGGACAAAAAAATACTGAGCGCCGATCGTTTCCTTCACCTCGGCCTTCTCAGATACCTTGTGATTTACGCGATGATTTTATTCAATCCGCGCCGACTGTCAAATTCTTTTTTTCAGTCTTTTTTCTTTCCTGTTTGAAAGAACGTGAACGAAATTATCAGCGTTTAAAATTTGTGCAAGAGTTTTTTTTATTTTTTTTTCAATTTTTTTTACGGCCTTTTTTCGATCTGATTTTTTCCCGAAAAAAGGAAGATGAAAAACCCGCTGGGAGCCGGCGAATTTTTCAATCATTTTTTGGTTGGAATGAATGGAAAGATCGGGGCTTTCGGTTCCCATCAAGACAATTGTAACTTTCGTAATGCCAAACGTTTGCAGGGCTTTTAACGAGAGTAATGTGTGATTAATAGTTCCTAATTTATTCCGCGCTACCAGCACCACTTCACAGGCTAATTTTTGGATCAAATGCGCCACCAAAAAATGCTGGGTTAGCGGCACCATAATCCCGCCGGAACCTTCGATTAAAAGTAAATCGCATCTTTTTTTTATCGCGGAAATTTTTTTTAACGCGATTTTTGCAGAAATTTTTTGCCCACTTTTTTTTGCTGCGAGGGGCGCGAGCGGCTTCGAAAAATAAAAGGCGTTCATTTCCTCATCAGAAAGCTCGCCGTTTTGGAAGCTTTGGAGCAGTTGAACATCATCGTGCGTGCCGGAACAAAAAGGTTTTAGAGCTAGCGCGTGAATTTTTTGGCGCCGCAAATGGCGTAATAATAATGCGGTCAGAAGTGTTTTCCCCACGCCAGTGTCGGTGCCGGTGATAAAAATAATTTTTGCGGCCACTTTTATTCCCAGTGCATTTGTAAAATTTGGACGGCTGTCTGGTTACGCCAGAGCAGCGCAATGTAACGCCGTTTCGTCGTGCCGATTTGGGCGTTCACCTCCACTTGAAAGGAGGTGCTGTTGACGCTGAAAATTTGGCCGAGCTGTCCCACGACTTGAGGATTCAAGCCGGGAACATTGATTAATTCGCCGGTGTTTTGAAAAGGAATATCGTCATCGGTGCCATCAACTCCATCGGGCCCGGCGCGTTGCTGAATAATTCCCTGGGCGATAGTTTCGTCAATAATTCCCCCCGGCACCATTTGCAAAGTGATGGCTGAAGCAGTGTTAATATTTACTTTGCCGCCGGAAATCGGAGTGAAAATATCCACCAGGCCGAACGGATAAGAAGGGATGTCTTGATTTTTTAATTGACTACCCTGGCGCGTTTGGAAGGCGGAAACGGGATGATTAGTGGAAGAAGTTCCCCAATAAATTTCCGGCGTGATGCCCCGAATCAAAAGCAATTCTGACAAGTCATCCAGCCATCCATTTTTGCAAAAATAAGCCGGCGTCAACGTTTTGTAATAATCGCTTTCGGCGCCGCTGATGTGCGCATCTTCATCTCGATCGCGCCAATCGAGAATGGAATCCACGATTCCAGGAAAGCTGCCGGCGTCCACGCCGATTAAAGTCAAAGCGCGTTGCAACACGTCCTGATTGGCTGAATTGACATTCACTTTGCGTTCGAGGTCCGTGATTTTTATGGAAAAAGTTCCGGAGCCAAGTTGATTGTTTTCCAAAGAAATATTGGCAAAAGCGTCATTGGTGCTTTTGGTTCCGCCAGCCCATTTTTGACAAAGCGCGTCAAAGCGGTCGCCGCCAGATTTGGTTTGTTCGCCGACTAAAAATCGCGCCAACTCAACGCCGGAACGGCCGAGCCATTCAAATTCGGCTTCATTATTGGCTTCGCGCGCCAGCCGCATTTCCACGCGCATCGTGTAAGCAAAAGCGCCCGCCAGAATTCCCAATACGACAATGACAATCATAACGATGATCAGAGCGATGCCGCGTGGGCGCGAGCGAAGCAGAATTTTCATCGCGGCTTTCTTCCTGGAAAATGATTTCCTGGATTTAAATTATTATTGCCGCGGTTGAAATTATTATTTCCTGGATTGAGATTTCTGCCGTTTCCTCGATTTAAATTTTCATTTCCAGGATTTAAATTTCTGGGCGAATTCGGTTGAGGCCCAACGGTCGGCGCGGAATTATTTCCCGCGATGGGAACAAATTGCATGCTCCCCATCACAATAGTGGAAGGGAGCGCGATGATCCGGCTGATAACATCTTCCGGTTCTTGCGGGTGCTGGCGCGAATGTCCGACACCGAGAGTAACGCGCATCATTTGCGGCAATTGATTAGTCGCTTTAAAATCCGCCATCCATTCAGAGGTTTGCGGATTCCAGAATTCCAAAATAAACAAGCTCACATCCTTGGCTAAAATAATCGGGTATGGCTGAACATCAGCGTTGGTCATGAGCAACAAAGGAAATTGCGTCATGACCAAATCATTTTCTTTGTCGGCGCCGGGTTGCGCGGCAAAAGTAATTCGGCGCATCACCGCGTCGCCGAACATTCCCGATCCAGGAAAAGAAGCGGGCAAGCGCGCGGTGAAACTCAAGTAATGCAGATTTTCATCGCTGGTATCGGTTTCAAAAGAATAGTAAGCGGCGTTTTCCGCGAACAGTTGCGCTGTGAGCAAGGCATCTTCGATCGCACGCATGGCGATGCGGGAACGTTGCGCTTCGGCGGCCGCAATCAGCGCTGCTTTTGACGAGCGCAGAATCGTGGTCCAACTCGCGTAAATCGCAAACAAAACCAACATAAAAATGGCCAGGGCCAAGAGGATTTCAATGATGGTGAAAGCGCTGTGGAGGGGAAAAGGGCGAATCGGCGAATCGGCGAATCGGCGATACTTTTCCCTTCCTGCCCAATTTGATTTTCGATTGAGATTCATCGGTTCTGAAAAACTTTTCGTCCGCCGACGGGGCCGTTGTTTCCCGATTCGGGCCGATAAAGCAACAAGCTCAAAGAGGAGTCAGGATTGGAATGTTTAAAAACAATAATGTCCACCTGAAACATTCCATTGGTGCCGTAAATGGCGATGTCGCGCGACCAATTGTAATCCGGATAAAGATCTCCAAAATCACCCGTCACAGAACCTTCCTCAAGTTTGTTGGTCATCGAAAGTTCCGCCGCGACCATTCCAGCGGTTGGCCCGGTTTGTTTTAAAGCGCGCGCCGCTTTTAAACTATGAGTGGTCAATTCGAGAATCGCAAAAATCGCCATAAAAAAAATCGCCACCGCCACCATGACTTCCAGAAGTGTGAAAGCGGAATTAACTTTTTGCTCGGCTTTCGACATTCGACTCATTTTCATTTCACTACCTCCACGTCCGCCAGGGCGGTCACAATTTCCAAACTAATTTTCCGCATTTCCCCCCGGTCGGAGCGGATCAAAATAGTAAATTCATCGCTCGTTCCATTGGGATAAAATTTAACCCGCGCCACGTCGGCATCCTGTAGTTCCACGAAATTTACTCCCAAAAGTTCGATGAAAATATTTTCCGGTAACGTCGCGGAAAATGGCACAGCCTGATCTTTAGACGCTTTAGAATTTTCTCCTTCGCTCGGAGCCGATGAACTGGAAACTTCAATGCCTCCAGTTTTTGGATGGATAATTAATTCCGCTGGCGCGCCAGTCAAAATAGCGTTGGCCCGTGCGTCGCCGCACGCTTCGGTAATCTCTTCCACCGCTTTGCGCATTCCTTCTTTGCGCAGCGACCGCACAAACGATGGCACGCCCATCGCCAAAATGATTCCCATGATCGCGACCACAATCAGGATTTCGATCAAGGTGAACCCAGTGAAATTACGAATGTCGAATTTCGAATTTCGAATGAAGGGGGATTTCGAAGTTTTTTGAATTCGATATTCGCAATTCGTCACTCGTAATTTTCCCGTCGTTTTCACTGTTGTTTGCCGCTGATATTCGAGATCAAACTAAACATCGGCAACAACACGCTCAGCAATAAAAATCCCACGCCAATGGCCATGCAAATAATCAAAACCGGCTCAATCAAACTGGTCATCACGCGCAGCGCAATTTGCAATTCGCTTTCGTAAGTGTCCGCCAGATTTTCCAATGCGCCCGGCACGTCGCCGGTGTCCTCGCCGATTTTCACCAGATCCACCATTAACTGCGGAAAGACTTTGCTGCGCGCCAAGGGCTGGGCGATGGTTTTGCCATCAGTAACTTCCTGGCGCGTTCGGGCAATCGCTTCTTTCATGATGATATTCGGAATAATTTCCTCGGTAATTTGCAACGCGGTCAACACCGGCACGCCATTGGCCAACAAAGTGGAAAGCGTTCGCGCAAATTGTCCAAAAAGATTCAGCCGCATTACTTTTCCAAAAACTGGCGCGCTCATTTTCCAGCGGTCCATCGTTCGCTTGCCTTGTGGGGTGGAACGAAAACGATTGAATAAAACGAAAACGGCAATAGCCACGAGAACTAACAACCACCAATAATTCCTGAAAAAATAACTGAGATGCATCAACATCCGCGTGGGCAATGGCAAGGCGATCGTCATGTCGGTGAACATTTTCATGAATCGCGGCAACATAAAAAACATAAAGAAGGCCACGATAACTACTCCGACGCAACAAACCAGCGCAGGATAAATGAGCGCGCTTTTAAATTTCGATTGCACTTCAGCGAACTGCTCGAAATGCGCGCCCAATCGGCGTAACACCTCGACCAAAGCGCCACTCTGCTCGCCGGCTCGGACCATATTGATATATAAATCAGAAAAAATATGAGGCTGTTTTTTCATTGCATCGGAAAGACTTTTTCCTTCCATTACATCCGTTTTAAGTTGACGACTGACTTCAGCGGAAATCCCTTTGGATTCAAGATATGTCATGCTGTTGAGCGCGACCGTCAGCGGCATTCCTGATTTTACCAGATTGGCCAACTGCTGCGTGAAGGTGGCCAGTTCCTGCAATTTCGGTTTACGTTTGCGATTGAAATAAGCGCGCAGAGTGGGCGGCATCAGCCCCGATTTTGTTTTTGGCAAATCACGTTCTGCTCCAACCGCCGCGCTGTTTTTCGGCGCTTCCACCGCCACAGGAAAAAGCCCGAGCCGTTCAATTTGAAGCAGCGCCGCGCTGCGATCCGCTCCTTCCAAAACCCCTGTCACCACTTCGCCCGAACGCCGCCGCGCCTTGTAAGAAAATTGCATAATTTCAGTTTGTTAAAAACCGTTGCGCAAAGAAAGTTTCAAATTCGCCTGCATAAACCGTTTTTCAGCCACAGATTGAACACAGATAAAACACGGATAATGGATTTGGAAAAATCGGTGAAAATCTGTGTTTCATCTGTGGCTGAAAACTATAAACTCTTCCTCTGATAGCCTTGCAAATCCAAGGTCGTATGCGCGTAACCAATTTTTTTAAAAGCGTCGGCCACGCGCAGAAAATTTTCGTTCTCCAAAAATTTTCCCATTTCCGAAACGCCAACCTCAATGCGCGCCAGAAAGTTTTGCGTTGTGAGTTTGGAGTTTGCCGTTTCCGAACTCGAAACTGCAATCTGCAAACTCGAAACTAATTCATGATGCCGAACTCTTACATCTTAAAAAACCAAAT
>JALYXC010000392.1 GCA_030947315.1 Verrucomicrobiota bacterium
TTGACGGTGACTATTCAGGACATCGCTTTCGGCGGCGAAGGAGTCGGGCGGGTGGATGAGTTTGTGGTTTTTGTTCCGTTTGTTTTGGTCGGGGAGGTTGTCGAAGTGGAATTGGTCGAAGTAAAAAAACGGTTTGGCCGCGCCCGATTATTGCGCATCATCCAGACGGCGGCGGAACGAGTGTCGCCCTTTTGTCCATACTTTGGCGATTGCGGCGGCTGTCAATATCAACATATCAACTACGCCACCCAGTTACAATTAAAGCGGAAACAAATCGCCGATTTATTTGAGCGCGTGGGTGGTTTTTCCCAAACTGTCATTGAGCCGGTGATTCCTTGTCCGCAACCGTACGGTTATCGCAATCGCATCATGATCCGCAGTCAGTGGGACAAATTTAAACAAGGCCTGAACATCGGTTTTATTCGCGCCGACAATCGGCTGGTGGTGGATATTCAGGAATGCAAAATTGCCGAGCCGGCCTTGAATGAACAGATTCAAACCGTGCGAAAAAATCCGCCGCGCAAAGGCGGCCTCAAAGTAGTGTTGCGGATCGCGCCGGAAGGATGGGAAGTGCCGCGCGATTCTTTTTTTCAAAATAATTTTTTTCTGTTGCCGAAATTGGTGGAAACGGTGCGGGCAAGTTTTCAAAAAAGTAAAAATCGTTTTTTGGTTGATGCGTATTGCGGCGTCGGTTTTTTCAGCATTGAACTCGCTGATCTGGCCGAACAATTTATTGGCGTGGAAATTGATATTCCTGCCATCAAAGCAGCGCGACGCAACGCCGAATCGCGCGGAATCAATAATGGAAAGTATTCAGTGGGCCGCGCGGAAGAGCTTTTGCCGTCGCTCCTTTCCGAATTTGGCGCGACACAAACCACGGTGATCCTGGATCCGCCGCGCGTGGGCGTTCCGCCAGAAAGTTTGCAACTGCTGCGCGAAACCAAGCCTTCGCAACTGATTTACGTCTCGTGTCATCCCGCCACGCTGGCGCGGGACTTGAACATTTTATGCGCGGAGAATGTCTTTGAACTCGTGAAAGTTGTTCCGCTCGATATGTTTCCTCAAACGCAACATGTGGAATGTGTGGCTGATCTACGACTGAAAAAATAGTTTGCCCGAGGAGTATACAAACTTGCCAAAAACCACTATTTCGTTTCAACTCACACCCGCTCATGCCAAACGAACCCATTGAATCCGCGAGACTTTCGCGAAAAAAAATCACGTATCCTTTTGTTCCGTGGCTGATTGCCGGGGGCGCATTTTTAATTTATTTGTTCACGCTCAACCATTGGGTGACGTTGAACAGTTTGCCGGTAATCGCGAAAATGACTGGCTGGGATTTTTCACCGACGTATATCGCGCCGCTTTATTTTCTATTGACACTTCCCTTGAAGCTTTTGCCCACCCCGTGGCAGCCGATTGGATTGAATTTTTTTTCCGCTTTGTGCGCGACTCTGACGTTGGGGTTGCTGGCGCGGTCGGTCACTTTGTTGCCTCACGATCGGACGCGCGATCAACGCACCCGAACCCAAAGTGAATTTTCATTGTTGTCCATTCGGTTCGCCTGGTTGGGGCCGTTGCTGGCTGCGCTGATGTGCGGCTTGCAACTCACTTTCTGGGAAAATGCCATCATGGCTTCGGGCGAAATGCTGGACTTACTGCTCTTTGCTTACGTGATTCGGTGTCTGCTCGAATATCGCGTTTCGCATCAGGAAAATTGGCTGACAAAATTCGCCTTCGTTTACGGATTAGCCACGACCAATAACTGGGCGATGATCGGCTTTTTTCCTTTGTTTTTGGCGGCGCTGCTTTGGATCAAAGGCAAATCTTTTTTCGATTTCAATTTCCTGGCGCGCATGACGCTTGTTGGGCTGGCTGGATTGTCGCTCTATTTTTTGCTGCCGCTGGTGAATAATTTTTCCGAATTCTCAGATCAAACTTTTTGGCAAATGCTCAAAGCGAATTTGAGATTTCAAAAAGGATTTCTTTTTCGTCTGCCTTTTTTCCAAGTACCCATTCTTCGCGCGCATTTATTTATGATGTCGCTCACTTCGCTGCTGCCGATTTTACTGATCAGCATTCGCTGGCCTTCATTTCTGGGCGATCAAAGTCCCACCGGCGGAATGATCACCCAGTTCATGTTTCGGGGGTTGCATCTGCTTTTTCTGGCGGTTGGTCTTTGGGTTTTTTTCGATCCTAAATTCAGTCCGCGACAACTCGGTTTCGGGATGATCCCGTTTTTAACTTTTTATTATTTAACTGCTTTAAGCATCGGATATTTCGTCGGGTACGTCTTGTTGGTTTTTGGACACGAACCGGAAAAGGCCTGGGAACGATCCAAATCTTTGGCGCGATTTTTTAATCGCATCGTCGTGGTTTTACTCTGGGTGGCGCTGATCGCGGTTCCAGCCGGGTTGATTTACAAAAATTTAAAATCCATTCGCGCCAATAACAGTCCGGCCTTGGGCGATTTTGCCCGGCTCACCGCGCAGGCTTTGCCGACGAAAGGCGCGGTGATCTTGAGCGATGACCCAACTCAATTGCTTCTGATCGAAGCGGCTTTTAGTCGTCTCGGCAAAAAACATGAGCACCTTTTGCTGAACACTCGCGCGTTGCCTTTTGGCATTTATCACACTTCGCTTTTCCAACATTATCCAAAATATCGCGCGGCGTTGGGCGATCAAAAATTTGTGCCCGAAATAATTGATTCGCCAACGTTGATCCAATTTTTGGAACGCCTCCACACGAACCATGAAATTTATTATTTACAACCAAGTTTCGGTTATTATTTCGAGCGATTTTATTTGCGGCCGCGCGGGTTGATTTATGAATTGAAACCGTACGCGACCAATTCGATTTCCGCGCCGGCTTTGACCGGGCCTGAAATAGCCGAAAATCAAAAGTATTGGAACCAGGTGAAGGCGGATATTTTTCCCGCCATTCCAGCCGCAGCCACCAATGTTTTCGATGTTGCGCTCGTCAAGGGATATTATTCACGCGCCTTGAATTATTGGGGCGTGGAGTTGCAAAAACGACGGCAACTGGCGGAAGCCGGCCAGAAATTTTCTGAAGCGCTGAAATTAAATCCCGAAAATGTCGCCGCCGAAATCAACCGGCAATTCAATATCAATTTACAAAAAGGAATCGTGCGCGCGGTTGAACCCGATGTTGCGCTCGAGAAAAATTTTGCGAAATACGGATCGCTTGAAGGCAACCTCAGCTATAATGGGCCGTTTGATGAAATTGGATTTTGCTCGCTGATCGGCCAGTTTTTTCTGCAGGGCGGCAATTATCGCCAGGCGGGCCAACAGTTTTTGCGCGTGCTCGATTTGAGTTCCAATGATTTTCCCGCGCGCATTTCTTTGGGCAAAGTTTATATCAATTTGAATCAGCCGGATGCCGCGTTGGAAATCGTAAAAAACATTCGCGCGCAACAACCGGAAGCGGCGGCTGATCCGACCAATCAATTTCATATTTTTACGGTGGAATCGGGCGCGTATCTGGCCAAAAATGATTTTTCGAGCGCGGAAAAAATCCTGCTGAATGCACGTCAAAAAAATCCGCAGGACGAAACTTTCACGGAATTATTGCTGCAATTTTATTTTTCTTCAGGCCATTACACCAATGCGCTGCCGATTCTGGAACAACGGCTTCAGACCAATTCCAGTGATGTGAATGCGCTCTTGAACAAAGGTTTCATTTTTTTCCAATCCAAAAATTACGCGCAGGCATTGACCAATTTTAATCGGGTTTCGCAATTGCAGCCGGGCAACGAAACGGCCTTGCTGCAAAAAAGCGATCTCTATATTCAAACCACCAATTATGATAAAGCGATCGCGGCGCTCGATGAACTTTTAAAAATCAAACCCACGCAGGTGGTGGCGTTGATTAAAAAAGGGGCCACTTATATTTATGCCAAACAATACAAGCCGGCCATTGCGCCGCTGGATAAAGCCATCAAATTGGACCCGCAAAATACGGCCGCTTTTCTGAATCGCGCCATTGCTCATTTGCAATTAAAAGAATTTGCCGAGGCCGAAAAAGATTATGAGCGCGTCCGAAAAATGGCGCCGAAATTATATTCAGTTTATTATGGGCTGGGCGAAATTGCTTATCAGAAAAAGGAGAAGGCCACAGCTCTGAAACATTACAAATTGTATCTCGACCTGGCCCCGCGTCAGACCGACGAATATAAAAAAATCAGCATTCGGGTTAACGAGCTTCAGCAGAAAAGTTGAAAACCGGATGCGTGTCATTCACGTCATTACCCGGTTAATCGTGGGCGGCGCTCAGGAAAACACCATCGCCAGCGTGCTCGGCTTGCAACGCAAACCAGGTCTGGAAGTGGAATTAATTTCGGGCCCGAGTATCGGCCCGGAAGGTTCGCTGGAATCGGATTTCAAAAAAAAATCGAGCGCGCTCACAATTATCCCTTCTCTGATTCGACCCGTTGATCCTCAAAATGATTTTCAAGCCTTTCAGCAATTGACAAAACATTTTCAAACGGCCAGGCCCGACATCGTTCATACCCACAGCAGCAAAGCGGGAATTTTAGGACGACTCGCCGCTCACCGCGCCAAAGTTCCGATCATTATTCACACCATTCACGGTCCCTCCTTCGGTTCGTTTCAAGGAATTTTTGCCAATCGAATTTTTCTTTTCGCCGAACGTTACGCCGCGAAAGTCACGACTCATTTCATCAGCGTGGCTGATGCGATGACTGAACAATATCTGGCCGCGGGCATTGGCCGGCCTGAACAATTCACGCGCATTGTGAGTGGCTTTGCGCTGTCGCCGTTTTTGGAAGCGAAAAATAATTTGGAACAGCGCGCGCCATTGGGAATTGCCCCGGATGATTTCGTAATCGGAAAAATTGCTCGCTTGTTTGAATTGAAAGGACATGACGATCTATTGGCGATCGCGCCGCGCCTGGTTGAAAAATGTCCACAAATTAAATTTCTTTTGGTCGGCGATGGCGCCTGGCGATCTCGTTTTGAAAATCGATCGCGCCAACTCGGTCTCGAAAAACATTTTATTTTTGCCGGTCTGGTTCGACCTTCCGAAATGCCGAATTATATCGGCATAATGGACATGCTCATTCATCTTTCGCGGCGGGAAGGATTGCCTCGCGCCTTGCCGCAAGCGTTGGCTGCCGCCAAACCGGTGGTGGCGTATAATTGTGATGGCGCTCGGGAAATTTGTTTGGAAAACGAAACCGGATTTTTAATTCCGACGGGCGACCTGACGGCGCTAACTGAAAAAATTTTACAACTAATTTCCGATAAAAGTTTGCGCGAACGATTGGGTCGCCGTGGACAAATTTTGGTTCAAGAAAATTTTTTCGAGGAAAAAATGGTGGACGATTTGCACGCCCTTTACTGCAAACTCTACACTTTGAAATGACTTTTCCTTTTGACGTTTATTTGCTGGCGCTGTTGGGAGCTTGCGGAACAACTGCGCTCGCTCTGCCGATTTGGCGGGCGTTTTGTCGGCGTGTCAAATTGCTGGATCATCCCGGAAATCGCAAAATTCACGATGCGCCCATTCCGTTGGCCGGCGGCCTGGCCGTGATGAGCGGATTGCTGATTCCGTTGTTATTTGGAATTTTTGGTTTTCATTTTCTCGAGTTTAATACCGCCAGTCTTCTCAGTTACGGGTTAAATCGGCGCGGGCTGCAACTGCTGGCGATTTTTGGCGGCGCCTTTGGAATGTTGCTGCTCGGTTTGGCGGATGACAAATGGGAACTTCGTCCGGCGCAAAAATTTGGCGGTCAATTGCTGGTCGCACTTTTAGTCGCCAGCGCCGGTGTGCGCATCACGCTTTTTGTGGAAAGTATTTTGTTCAGTTATTTGATCACTATTTTTTGGATTCTCATCGTCACGAATGCTTTTAATTTTATGGATAACATGAATGGGCTTTGCACTGGGCTGGGATTTATCAGCGCATTTTATTTTGCGTTGCTCGGCGCGGGACACGGTCAATATTTAGTGGCGCTGCTGGCCTTTCTGATTGCGGGGGCGTTGCTGGGATTTTTGCCTTTTAATTTTCCGAAAGCGACCGCTTTTCTCGGCGATTCCGGCAGTCATTTGATCGGGTATCTGCTCGCGGTTCTGGCGATTCTACCGCATTTTTATACTATGCAACATCCGAAGAAATTCGCGGTGCTCTCGCCTCTTCTGGTTTTAGCTGTTCCATTGGCCGACTTGATCTGGGTGGTTTTTTGGCGCTGGAAAATCGGCCGGCCCTTCTATCTCGGTGACACAAATCATTTTTCACACCAACTGGTCAAGCGCGGCTGGACCCGCTCTGGCGCCGTCCTTTTTCTTTGGCTGTTAAATGCCGTGGTGGGCGCGGGCGCTTTTAGCTAAGCGCCGGTCAGCGCAAAACATTTGCAATTTAGCGGCCCTTGACCACGATGTGGGCATGGCGATTTATCAAGAAGCGCAACTCCAGAATATTTCCAAACAGTTTCAGATTTACGGCGAAATTCTTCACGCCGAAACCTGCAAGATCGGCCACATCAATGAAACCTACTCGGCCACTTACGATCAAGGCGGAACCAAAG
>JALYXC010000395.1 GCA_030947315.1 Verrucomicrobiota bacterium
GCGCAGGATAAAATCGAAGCGCTCAAGTGGTACGAAATCTCAACCACCTCCGGCAATCCGCAAGCGGAAAGTGTTCGCGACGAATTCCAAAATAATTTAACGCCGGCAGAAATTGCGGAAGCGAAAAAGCGCGCGGCGGCTTTCGAGCCGAAGAAAAAACCGTAAATTTTTTGGAAAATTTAATTGCAACCGGCCATCTCGGTTTGAATCCATTGAACAGCTTGATGGACAAGTTCATTGGCCGTTTTCAAATTTAATTTTTCTTTGATGTGAGCCCGGTGCGATTCGATTGTCTTGACGCTTAAATGAAGTTTTTCCGCTACTTCGCGCGTGCCGTAGCCTTCACCAATCAGACCAAACACTTCCAGTTCGCGATCACTCAATGCTGACATTGGCGAAGAATTAACCTCGCTTCGGTTGCCTACCATTTGGTTGAGCATTTTTGTGCCGAGCGCTTCGCTCAAATAAACCTGCCCGCTCAAAACGCGCCGCAGCGCGATCAAAACTTTTTCCGTCGCTTCTTGTTTGGTAATGTAACCACCCGCTCCGGCCCGCAAAGCACGCTGGGCATAGACCGATTCGTCATGCATGGAAAGCATCAGCACCGGCAGTTTTGGATATTGAATCTTGATGTCTTTTACCAACTCGATGCCACTGGCCTCTTTCAACGAAATATCCGAAATGACAATATCCGGTTTGGTCGAAGCAATCACCTGAAGCGCTTCTTTAGCGTCTTCGGCCTCGCCGCAAACCATCAAATCTTTTTCCTGATTAATTAATTGCGTAATTCCTTGCCGAAGGAGCGGATGATCATCCACCAACAAAACCTTGATCTGAGAACTTTCCGTATTCATATTCTTTTTACGCTCATTTTTGGGCGAGGCTGAAGTGCTTTATAAATAACCAATGAAAAAATAGAAAAACCATGAGGCTTTTGCTGAATTTATCTTGAGAATTCTACCGGATGAATAAAAGTCTCAATCAGCGACTTTTTATTTTTTTTCCATTTTATAAGAAAAAAATCTCATTTACTTTTTGAGAAATCTATTGGAATTTAAAAACATGAAATCCAACCATTGGAAATGTCTGACGATTTTGGGAACCTTTCTGCTCCCCGATTTGGCTTCCGCTCACATTTTGCCGGCGGGAATTCCACACGATTTGCAGAACGGATTTGCTCATCCGTTTTTCGGCCTGGATCATTTATTGGCCATGTTCGCCATTGGTTTGTGGGCTTCTCAGCAGCGCGGTCGCGCCGTTTGGATGATTCCTGCGACGTTTATCGCTGCCATGATTTTAGGAGGCGCACTGGGACTGACCGGTGCGTTATGGCCTTATGTTGAGATCGGCATCGCATTTTCTGTTTTGGTTTTGGGAGTATTCATCGCCCGCGCGACTCGTTTCAATCTGAGCCTGAGCGTAGGATTGATCGTTTTTTTCGCGCTCTGCCATGGTTACGCGCATGGACATGAAATGCCCGGCTCAACCCGCGCCCTTTCTTTCAGTTTCGGTTTTATTTCGGCCACGCTTTTGTTGCATGGACTTGGGTGGGCCAGTGGAATTTACTTTCAAAAACAGCCGCGCGCCCTACGTTTCGCCGGCGGAGCTATTGCCCTTTGCTCGGTTTATTTTTTTCTCAATTAACAGAAAAAAATCTAATTAATAAAGTGGTGCCAGCGACTGGAATCGAACCAGTGACCTCGGGCTTATGAGTCCCACGCTCTAACCAACTGAGCTACGCTGGCCGGAAGGCGAATCGCCTTTTGTCAAAAGATATTCGGCTTTGAAAAATACGAAAGCGAAAAATTTCCTGGTTTTTTGTCGCTTATTCTTTTGTTTGCGTTTCTTGAAGCTGGACAAAAGCATTCTTTTTCTCCGGTGTTGAATTTTTTAAAAGTTCGTAGATACTTTTCTGGGCGATTCGTAAAAGACTCAAATTAGCCCAGCCGGGATTATGACTGAAATAAATCTTAGCAGCTTGAATCTGCCGTTTGTCGAAAAGCTGTATGCCGACTTTTTGATCAGTCCTTCTTCCGTAACGCGGGAGTGGCAAAAATATTTTCAGGAATTGTTGGAGACCGAATCTGCCCCGCCGAAATTCGAGCCTTCCTTTAAGCCCAGCAGTCTTTTTTGGCCGTCTTCGGAAATTCAAACCGACTCAGAAAGTTTGCCTGGCGCTCAGGCCACTAATTTAAAGGATCGAGTGGTGCAGATTTTTCGCGCGTATCGTTTTCGCGGCCATTCCATTGCCAGTCTTGATCCGCTCGGTCAGCCGCGCCCGATTCCGACAGAACTCGATCTGGCGACTTACAATATTTCTGAAGAAGATCTGAATCGAAAATTCTCTTACGAAACGCTCGGCCCGGAATCACTGACGCTCCGCGAAATTATTCAACGTTTGCAAAATACTTATTGCCGGTCCATCGGCGTTGAGTACATGCACATTGATGAGGTGCAAATTCGCCGCTGGTTGCAGCATCGGATGGAAGGCACCGGAAATCGCCTTCAAATCACGCGCGCAGAACAACTCCGCATTCTCACGCGCCTGACTGATGCCGTTATTTTTGAAGAATTTATTCGTAAAAAATTTATTGGCGCAAAAAGTTTTTCGCTGGAAGGCTCCGAAAGTTTAATTCCCATGCTCGATCTGGCCATCGAAAAAGCCGCCGAACAAGGCGTCACGGAAATTGTTTTGGGCATGGCGCATCGCGGTCGTTTGAATGTTCTGGCTAACATCATGGGCAAACATCCGAAACAAATTTTTCGCGAATTTGCCGACGTCGAACCGGAACGTTATCGCGGCAGCGGCGATGTAAAATATCATCTCGGTTACAGCCGTGAATGGATGACGAGCGCCGGAAAACAAGTTCATTTGTCGCTTTGTTTTAATCCGAGTCATCTGGAATTTGTCAATCCAGTTGTCCTCGGTCGCACTCGCGCCAATCAGGATCGCACCGGCGACAAAGACCGCGCGCGGAACATGGCTTTATTAATTCATGGCGACGCGAGTTTTGCCGGGCAAGGTGTCATTCAGGAAATTTTAAATCTGAGCCGTCTTCCCGGCTACAACGTTGGCGGAACTTTGCATATCATCGTCAATAACCAAAT
>JALYXC010000438.1 GCA_030947315.1 Verrucomicrobiota bacterium
ATTTGGTCCGATCCCAGTTTTGTATTTTGGGCGCCGTTACCGGGGCTAAATTCAACAAACTTTTGACACTAAATTCAGAAACTCCGACCAGTTCAATCCCAATCACCTCTCCGTTCCCATCAAAGTCAATCGCAATAATAATGCCCTCTTTATCTACAGACTTTGTGCGCGCGACCTTATTCCGGGAAAAGCGAACGTAGGCGGATTTGGCCTGACTGTCGATTTCCACAGTCGGCGGATTCTTGCTACCAACTGTAATTGTTTGAAGATGTTTACTCATCAAAAAAGGCTGTTAAAAGCCAACATTCAGTATTCCTTATTTCCGCTGCCACCACTAAAATTCGCCCTTCGATTTTATGTTCGCAACGATATACCCAACCGCCGTTCTCTCCCTTTTTTTGGCGGACAAAAACGGCTGCATATTTGACGGCATCTTTAATTGCCTGTTCCGATAATCCACGTTCAACCATTCGTTGTATGGAATGGCCGGAATGATGAAATTTTTTAATCGTTCGCAAGTGGCGCGGCTCATATCCAACAATAAGCTAGTTCTCATTAATTGGTAATCATTTTGCGCGATAGCCAAATTTTGTATAAAATAAAATACGAATAAGCAACCCGTAAATCTTGAATTCACTCTATTACCTTTTTTCATGGCTGTTAGGTTTTGGTTGAGTTGTGCTTATTTTTTAGCAATCTGAAACCAACCATTTAAATAAAAGGAAATTTATGCCGCTCATGGATGAAGTTGATTACAAAATTTACGGTGACGACATGCAATTTGTCGAAGTTGAACTCAACCCGATGGAGGCAGCCGTCGCCGAAGCAGGCGGCATGATGTACATGGAAGATGGCATTGAAATGGAAACGATTTTCGGTGATGGGTCGCAAAGGCAAAGTGGATTTATCGGAGCGTTGATGGGCGCGGGCAAGCGGCTGATTACGGGCGAGTCGCTTTTTATGACGGTGTTTGAGAATCGCGCCGCGGGAAAAAAGAAAGTCGCTTTTGGCGCGCCTTATCCCGGGAAAATTATTCCAATTCACCTGAGCGAACTGGGCTGCGAATTGATTGCGCAAAAGGATTCGTTTCTCTGCGCGGCTAAAGGCGTGAGCATCGGCATCGCTTTTCAAAAACGAATGGGCGCCGGGCTTTTTGGCGGCGAAGGTTTTATCATGGAAAGGTTGCAGGGCGATGGATTGGCTTTTATTCACGCGGGCGGAACGTTGCGTGAAATTCTTTTATCGCCGGGCGAATTAATTCGGGTTGATACGGGCTGCATCGTCGCGTTTCAACCTTCCATTGAGTACGATATTCAATTTGTTGGTAAAATAAAATCGGCGTTATTCGGCGGCGAAGGACTTTTCTTTGCAACGCTGCGCGGGCCCGGTCGTGTCTGGTTGCAATCGCTTCCGTTGAGCCGTTTGGCCGATAGAATTATCGCGGCCGCGCCGAGAGCCGGCGGAAATCGTCGCGAAGAGGGTTCCATTCTCGGCGGACTCGGTGGTTTGATTGATGGGGATAATTCTTAAATTGAAATTCAATTTAAAAAACTGGTCATCATTTTTTAAACGCGCAAAGCATCGTCGTCGCCAGCACGGCGACGAATTGGTACGGGCATGAAGGCGATATTTTGCGCTACGTTTTTTTCCACAGTCTGGCGCTCGCCGCGATGGTCGGCATTTTGGTTTTCTTGCAGGCTTACGTCCTGCTCTTCTCGGATTTGGTTGTGAAATAAGCGGACGATTCCTGACAATGTTTAGCGCGTGGAGATTTGCTGCAGCTTCAGGAAGCCCGCAAAAATTGTGGCGCCTAGAACCAAAATCGGAGCGGCCAGCACAAAACCGAAGTACGAAATCAGATAGATCAATCCAAGTAGCGACGATTTTTTCGCGCTGATAGTTTCCGAACCAGAGGTGCCGGAAATAAAACTGGTGTGTTCACGCCAGTCGGCAAAATGGCAAAATGCAAAAAACAGAACCAGAAGAATCGCCCAGGAAAAAAAGCCAGCCGGGGAAAATGTTTTGATCCCGAAGACCTTTGTTAACCAATTTTTTTCCTTCATCATTTGTGCCCCTTCACTTTTTCCCAGATCGGTCCGAGGACGGATGCGTAAAGCATTACGGCATCGCCCACTTGATTACTGGCGCAATATTTCAAACGTCCATTTTTCTCGGAGGGAAAACCCGCGAACTCTAGAGTCGCATAAAGATGTTTGGTGAAATCTGAATCTTTGAAAGAGATGGCGCCGACAAAGGCAAGTCCGCTTCCGCCCGCGCTGATTTCCAAACCCGGAATCACCATTCCAGAGTCAATATCCATTGGACCTTTCCACGAAACTGGCCATTCGCGGGAATAGGCAAAACCGCAAATTTCGCGCCTTAATTCTTTTCGCGCGCGTGTGTATTGATCCAAGGCGAATTCCTCATCTATCAATCTTAAACAGTGCGCCGTAAACCAGATGGAGGAACCTTCCGGCCCATCCAATTGAGTCCCGTCAGTGGAATAACTGGAAATGAGCAAACCGCTTTCGCGATGCGTTAATTTGTTTCGCGCCACTGAAATCCATTCCCTAAAGAATTCCGAATGATCGGTGCCGTCCAGATAATCGGAAAGTTTCAACGCAGCCAGCGCGACGGCGTGGTCAAAAATCCAACATTCATCTGGATAACTTTCAGCGGCCAAAGCTGGATTCTTTTGCATCCTTTCCAAAATTAAATCCACGCGTTCCTCCAAAAGCGGTTTATAACCCGGCTTTTCTTCTACCATCCGGCGCATCGCAAGCATCATCGCAATTTCGCCGTCCAGGAAAAGGCTGCGAGCTGGTTGAACGAAAAAATGACCCGCTTTTGCGTACGGCATCAAAAAAAAGTAAATGCCGTTCTCATTTTCTAATCGAATGGTTTCTTCAATGATTTCATCCATGATCGGCAAATAAGTCTTTTTCAACGCTGGATCGCGCACCGCCATTTCTGCAAGGGACCAGACAAGAAAACTTCGGCCCATAAAATCCCATTCCGCGTTGCTACCGCGCATCCGTTCCAGTTCATGCTTCTTTAAAATGGGGTCAGTCCAAAGCTGTAACTGGCGCGCCACCAATTTCTGCGCGTCTGACGAAATCCCCCTACCGGCGAACAGCACTGGACCTTTCGAGAAAAAGAAATGAACGGTTGGCAGCCAAACCATCGCTGCGATAGCCAACGACAAAATTCCTAAACCAACGCGTTTTATAATTTTTTTCATGGCGATGCAGGTCTTTTGATTCAAAACATTACAGAGAATGGCGATCAGTCGGCACCACTTTATTTCCACGCTTCCGTCTTTGCCTTTCGAGAAAATTCCCCCATTGCTTGCCCAACCTCAGCAATCGTCGAATCGGGCGTAGAAGTTCCTGCCGTAATGCCGATACATTCCACGTTTTCAAACCATTGGGCGCGCAGGTCTTTTGCGCTTTGGATGTGATAAACGTGCGAGCAAAATTTTTGGCACGTCGCGAGAAGTTCTTTGGTGTTGTTGCTCTTCGCGCCCCCAACAACAACGACAACCTCACACTTTTTCGCGAGATCGACGGCCGCAGTTTGCCGGTGTTTTGTCGGCTGGCAAACGGTGTCTGTAAAACGCACTTCAGAATGCGGAAAACGTTGACGTAATAAATCAACGAGATGACGAACCTTTTCGATGGGTTGTGTCGTTTGAGAAATTACACCGAAACGGGATCGTTCGGAAATGTTTTCAATATCTTCAGCATTTAAAACAACATCGCATTTCACAAAATCTTCAGTCAATCCTCTGACTTCGACGTGATCAAATTTGCCAATTACAACAGGGTGATAACCTGCTTCGACCAATTTCTTCAAACTGCGATGGGCGTAATGAACTAGCGGGCAGGTTGCTTCCAAAACGTTGTGACCGCCTTGTGCGACCTCTTTAATCATTCGGTCGGAAGCGCCGTGCGCGGTGATCATCACGGTAGAAGTGGTGACGTTGGAAAGTTCCTTTTCAATTTTAATTCCGACGGCGCGGAGATCGGACAATACAGTTTCGTTGTGAACCAACTCGCCGAGAATAGTGAGCGGATCTGTTTTGGCTTGTTCTTTGGCCAGCGCAATCGCATCGCGAACGCCGAAGCACATTCCCAAATGTTCTGCGCGGATAATTTTCATGTTAGTCAAAAATAACAACCATTGCGCCCGCAAAAGAAATCGGAACATAAAACCAGCCAACTCGTTTAAACCATTTTGTTCTCATAAGATTAACTTTGTATTACAAAGTAATAGATTGCCGCGGGATAAAATTGTTCAAATATTGGCCCAATTATTTTTTACGCC
>JALYXC010000446.1 GCA_030947315.1 Verrucomicrobiota bacterium
CATCGGGCGGAGTCGGGGCAAAAATTTTCCCGGTAAAACCATCGGGGCCAACGGTGCCGGCATAAACGGAATAATAAAAATATTTAACGATGCTTTCGTAAGGAGGCAGCAGCGAAAAATCAGCCCATTCTTTTAATTTTTTATTGTCATTCAACCCCAATTTTTTTCCCAGGGTTGAATTGCTTAACAACGGCGCGACATTGCTTTGATCTTTTTTTAAAACATCAAACGTGGTTCGCATCGCTTCAGCTTGATTATCAAATCCGAACAAACCGGTTCCCCATCCGCCTACTTTCTCAGCAGCCTCGCTCAAACCGCTCGTTTCTCCGAGCGTTTTGCCTTTGGTTTCGCTACTGCGCAAATACTCTTCCAGCATTGGAACATCGGTCGAGACAGCCAAATATCCGCCGCTGCCGGAGAAGTTTAAAGTGCGGGCCGGAGCCTGTTTTCCCGGAGTGGGCTGGCCGAAGGAAGGCGCGGCCAATGAATAAATTTTTCGTCCCAAAAAATCGCGTTCTTTAAATGCGCTGGAAGGTTGGCCAAGTGATGACATCGCTGCTTTTAAAGCTTTGGCCAATTTTTCGGCGTTGGGCGAGCCGATTAAATAAAGCGTCGGCGGTGATTTCAGATCGGCAATCGTGCTGGCGCGCGGATTTTTTTGAACAGTAATATAATCATCACCCAGATTGCCGATTAACTCTTTGCGCAGATCAAAATTGGGATCCTGATCTTTTCCCGCGGAATCAAAAATTAATTTCAGAGCGCCCGTGGCGGCGGGCGAAAGTTGTTCGAGCGTGCTTTCCAGCGCGCTCCAGGCTTTGGGAAGATTCAAACGCCAGCGGCTGAATTTAGTGGCGTCCGCCGAAATAAACGGCGGCGGCTTGGCCTCTTTGGCTTCGGGCGTCAGCATCTTTAAAATTCCCTGGCGACTGGTTTCCGGAGCGCCGATAAAATATTTCATCAGAGCGCCTTCGGGCAACTGGCTAAAAGTGAAGGCCAGACTTTTTAAACCATTCAAACCGAGCGCGGCCAAAATTTGCTCCGGCTTGATAGCCGGAACATTTTTTGTTTCAGCCTTCGCATTGTCCGCCGATTTTTTCGTCATTAACTCGAGAATGGATTTGAGATTAACCCAGCCAAAAGAACTGGCGTCGCGAAAGAGCGCGTTGTGATTGGCTTCGTAAACCGGCTGTTCCGCCAGAGCCGGAACCATTCCCCCAGTTTGATGGGCCACAATTTTTTCGATGACCGCAGTGGAATTGCCGACCAGCAGAAGCGATTCAACCTGGCCAACCGTAATCTCCATTTTCTTGGGCTCCTTTTTCGGTTTTGCTTCGGGCGTCGCCTGGGCGGTTTCATTCGTGGAGAAAAGTTTCCGCCACGGTTTTCCGATTTCTTCATCGGGGGTGATGAGCGTGGTAAAATCGAGGCCGCGAATTTTTTCGGATTTTATTTCCTTGCCGGCTTCGATCCATTTCTTTTTCAGGTCGGAAAGATTCGTGGCGAGTTGGCTGCTTTTTCCTTTGGTATCCATCAAGAAAATCAGGCCGAGCGGCTGATCTGGTTTTCCTTCCAAATTATTTTGGGTCAGCCCAAAAGCAATTGATCCCTGGGCGAGGCCTTTGTAATCGGCGAATTTAATTCCCAATTCTTTTTCGAAAGGCGCCACAACATCCGCGGAAAATTTTTTCAGAAAATTGTCCTTAAACGCTTTCATGGAAGGATCTCGCCAGAGTTGAAGCGCCGGAGAATCTTTGGTGGTGTCGCGCAATTTGGCGTAATCAGGAATGGAAAGAAACAAGAGCGTGTCACTGGGGAAAAGTTTTTCGGCCGGCAAAATCGCGCCTTGAAGAATTGCGACGAAAGAAAAAAGGAGCGTCAAAAAGTAAAAATGTTTTTTCATAATTTGAAATGGTTTTATTTTATTAAAGCCGTCGGTAGCCTGCAGAAAAGGATTGTTATTTCTCAACGCTGCGTTGGCTCGTCCGGCTGGGCGGAGGAAGATAACGATAAGCATTGCTCGGATTCTCATTGTCATAAGCATAAGCATCGCGATGGTTTAAAAAGTTTTTCACTTCTTCAATCGGAATGGCGAAACCGAGTCCTTCGCCAAAGGTGACTTTCATGTTGGTCACGCCAATGACTTCACCGCGTAAATTAAAAAGCGGCCCGCCGCTGTTGCCCGGATTGATTTGCGCGGTCGTCTGTAAATAAAGTTCGCCGGCCATCGGGCGGGTTTTGGTGCTGACAATTCCTTCCGTCACGGTCCGTTCCAAACCGAGCGGGCTGCCAATGGCAAAAACCCGCTCGCCCACCGCCAGAATTTCTGAATCGCCCATCGAGACGCGAGAAAATTTGGGCGCTCCTTTGTCCTCAATTTTCAGCAAAGCCAAATCGGCGTATTTGTGAATAGCGATAATTTTAACCTGCTTGTAAGTGGTCCGTTCAATCTGGCCGGCTTTTTGAGAATACACTTCCACAGAAATTTGCGTTTCACCTTCGATGACGTGAAAGTTCGTAATTAAAAAACCATCTTCATTAATGATAAAACCTGAGCCGAGTCCGCCGGGCGTGCGGACTTGGACGACCGCTTCTCCGAGTTGATTAACCAGGTCGCGCACGGTTTTTTCCGGCGGTGGCGTTTTGGAAAAGCTAAAAAAACCGGGTTTGGATTCCGGCAACCCGCTGGGAATAATTGGTTTGGCAGGAGCGGTAACTGGCGCCGGAGCGAAAGTGGGCGGGGGCAAATCGTTTAGCGCAGGGGAATTGCTGTTTAAAATTCGCACAATTTGATTGCGCGGAATGATCAAAACCGTGAAACCGAGATCCACCACTACGCTCTCTTTTTTTTCCGCGATAATTTTTCCGGTCACCGCTGATTTATCTTTCATTTGCACCGTGGCGCCGAAACTGGCGGGCAAACTGCAGCCTAAAATAGCGAGGAACAAAAACCGATTTAACATGCGAATAAAATAAAGGTGTGAAACGGAATTGCAAGAACCGTTGAACGCTCACAAAGCGCTTTGCTGTTGCGCTTTTTTCCAATCCCCCGGCGTATTGATATTCAATAATCCCGCCGCTTCCGCGCGACTTGGAGAAATAAATTTGGCCTCCAATTTTTGGGCGAGCGACTGCATGGAAAGATTTTTTTCCGCCAATTGTTTTTCCACCACGGCCAAAACGGAACGACGCAATAAAAACGGAAAGCCCGCGCCGGAATCGGTCGCAGTAAAAAGCGCGTTATTTTTTTTAGAAAATTGGCGCAATATCCTTTTTAAAAATGCGGCGGCAACAAATGGCATGTCGCACGCCAGGAAAAGGATGGCTTCGGCGCGCGTGGTTTTCAAAGCGACATGAAGGCCGCCGAGCGGGCCGCAGGAAGGGATAAAATCGCGACGGATTATCCGAACCGGACAACCGATTTTTTTAGCCGTAAAACGAATTTGGCCGAGCAACGTTCGTTCGCGCAAACGCAACTGGGATTTGTCGCGTCCCATCCGTTTGCTTTGTCCGCCCGCCAAAATACAAATTTCGCAGAGGGTGGAGAATCGTTTCTCTTTTTCATTCCGACCACGAGAATTTTTCTTTGATTGGGACGGAGAGTTTGCCTTCATCCGGGCGCGCAGTTTAATTGAATTGCTCAATTTTAATAAATTAATGTGAAATGGTTTTCGCGCCCACAAATTTTTGAACTTTTTATTTTGAATTTTAAACCGCGAAACTGATTTATTGTGCAAATCGAAATCATCAATACGGGCAGCGAATTAATGCTGGGGCGCGTTTTGAACACTCATCAGCAATGGCTTTGCGCGCAATTGGCCCGGCTCGGTTATTTGGTCGCCCGGCAAATCACGGTGGCGGACAGCGGCACGGCAATTCAGGAAACGGTTCGCGAAGCGCTTTCTCGCGCCGATTTAATTATTACTACCGGCGGTTTGGGGCCGACTTCGGATGATCGAACGCGAATTTTAATGGCCGAATTACTCGGCAAAAAACTTTTGCGCGATGAAGAAACGCTCGCTCGCATCGAAAACTTTTTTGCGGAACGCCAGCGGCGCATGCCGGAAAGCACCACGGTGCAAGCGATGGTTCCGGAAGGCGCAATCGTTTTGCAAAATGAATATGGAACTGCGCCGGGTCTGGCGATGGAATTGAATCCAAATCCTTTTTGCGCAAGAAAAAAAACGTGGTTGATTTTATTGCCCGGGCCGCCGCGCGAATTGCGTCCGATGTTCACTGAAAAAGTTGTTCCGCTTTTGAAAAAAGAATTTGCGCGCGGAACAAGTTTCGTCTGCAAAACTTTCAAAACTACTGGCCTCGGTGAATCTTTTGTCGAAGAAAAAATATCAGGCGCGCTGAAACATTTGACTGATGCCGGTTTGGATTTGGGTTATTGCGCTCGCGTTGGAGAAGTGGATGTCCGCCTCGCCGCGCACGGAACGGACTCAGAAAAAAAAGTGGCAAGTGGCGAAAAAATTATTCGCGGTTTGTTGGCAAAAGAAATTTTCGGGATGGAAGATGATTCACTCGAAGAAGTGGTGGTGAAGTTACTCATCGAAACGAAAAAAACGTTGTCGCTGGCGGAGTCTTGCACGGGCGGATTTTTGGCGCATCGCCTCACGAATGTTTCCGGCGCCTCGGAAGTTTTTAAAAGCGGCCTCGTGACTTACAGCAACGAAGCAAAACAACGTCTCCTCGGTGTGCGCGCTGAAACTCTAGCACAACACGGCGCGGTCAGCGAAGCGGTCGCTCGCGAAATGGCGGAAGGCGCGCGCATCTCCAATCAAACAGATTACGCGCTGGCCATCACGGGCATTGCCGGGCCAACCGGCGGCAGCGACGCGAAACCTGTCGGAACAGTGTTCATCGCTTTGACAACGCCGGAAAAAACCATCGTGCTGAAAGAAATAAATTGTTACGACCGCGAGACTTTTAAGTTTATCACTTCGCAACAGGCACTGGATTTATTGCGGCGGGAATTAACGCAAGGGCGCCAAGACACAAAGACGAAAACTTAAAAAGTTTCCTGACGCGGAATGAAGAAACGAAGAATTTTTATAGATTTTCTGGTTTTGTTCTTGGAGGCTTTAGGACTTCGCGTCTTTGCGTTGAGAAATATGGCTGGGAGTAAAATTAAACAGGTTTGACGAGGCCGGTTCAAATGCGAAACTAATTCAGATGAAATTAAATCGAGTCTAACGGGTCATTATTTTTTCCTATGAAAATTCATTATCACATGCGATTTCTTTTTTTTCTTTGGTTCATTGGTTTTTTTCTTAATTCACTCCAGGCGCAAAAAGTTCCGGTCACCGAAACGACTTTGTCCAATGGCCTGAGACTTTTGTTGGTGCCGCGCAAAGAAGAGACAACCGTTTCGGGCGGCTGGGTGGCACATGTCGGCAGTTCCAACGAGCGTCCGGGCATTACCGGCATCGCGCATTTGTTCGAGCACATGATGTTTAAAGGAACGCCCACCATCGGCACAAAAAATTATCAAAAGGATTTGGAGATTATCGCCGCGCAGGAAAAAATCCGCGACCAGATGCGGGCCGAAGAAAAGAAAATGCGCGCGGCGTATCGGCGGGGCGAAATTGACGATGTCGCTAAACCAGAAAACAGGAGTCCGAAATGGCGTGAGCTGGAAAAACAATTTAACGAACTCATTCAACAACAGCGTGAAATATTGGTGAAAAATGAGTTCGATCGCATTTACACTACGGCCGGCGGTTCCGGCATGAACGCTTACACCAGCGAAGATATGACCGCTTATTTCATTACGGTTCCGGCCAATAAACTCGAACTCTGGATGTGGATGGAATCGGAGCGATTGTTTCATCCGGTCTTTCGCGAATTTTACGCGGAACGCGATGTCGTTTTTGAAGAGCGCCGGATGCGCACCGAAGCGACGCCACTCGGAAAATTTGCTGAGGCCTTTGAATCTATTTTCTGGGAATCGGCCACTTACAGTTGGCCCGTTGTCGGCTGGCCCTCGGATATTCCGGCTATTTCCAAAGCGCAAGCGGATGATTTTTATTCTATTTTTTATGCGCCGCAAAATATCACGGCGGTTCTGGTGGGCGATTTTGATCCGACGCGCGCTGAAGCCCTGGCCGAAAAATATTTTGGCCGTATTCCGCGCGGAAAAAAAGACGCGCCGGATGTGGTTACACAGGAAGTCAAACAACCGGCAGAAAAACGAATGAATGCCGAAGCCGAAACCAATCCGCAAGTGGACATTCTCTGGCACACAGTTCCTTTTGGTCATCGTGATTCCTACGCGTTGCAGGTTGTGGGACAAATTCTTTCTACACGCACTGGTCGGCTTTACAAAGGATTGATTCTCGGTTCGCAAATCGCCACGGAAACCTGGGCGCAACAAGATTCGCGCAAATGGGCCGGGCTTTTCAATGCTGGTGGTCAATCCAAAGAAGGCCACACGCCTGAAGAAGTGGAACTGGGGCTTTACGCTGAACTCGACAAATTAAAAAAGGAACCGGCGCCGGCCGATGAATTGCAAAAAGTAAAAAATAATTTTGCCGCGGGAGAATATCGCCGGCTCTCGGCCAATGCGCCGATTTTGATGCAACTGATGCATTACGAAGGGATGGGCGATTGGCGCGAAATGAATGAAGCGGCCGCAAAAATTCAGGCCGTCACGGCCGCGGATGTTCAGCGCGTCGTCAATCAGTATTTTGTGAAAGAAAATCGCGCGGTGGCCATTTACACCCGCAAAAGCGCCGCTGCAAAAACAGCGATTCCAAAAGAGGTGAAAGAATCGAAAGCGACGAAAAATTAAACCAGAAAAAAATGGAGCGAGCGAAGGGATTCGAACCCTCGACGTTTACCTTGGCAAGGTAATGCTCTACCAGGCTGAGCTACGCTCGCTTCCGTTTAGCGTGGGCAAAGTTAAAATAAACCAGCGCAATTGCAAGTTCCGTTTTCAAATTTCGTAATTAATTTTTCAATAGCTGTTCGGCTTTCTCGAATGCCTCATTCAGGCGGATTGCAGATTTGCATCCCGCTTTATTTTTTCAGCGCCAGGCAGTTTTATCGCTTTTTTCGGCAGCGAATAAATTGGGAACAGTAGTGAAGGCGACCAGGGTAAAACAGGGAATTAATTTTTCTTGTAATGTTAATTTTTATTCTAAAAAATCAAATCGCCCTAGGATTTTTTCTTGTGATGTTTTTTCTTCCGGTGATGCTTTTTGTGTTTTTTATGTTTCTTATGTTTTCCCGTTTTAGCGGGTCTCACGCGCACCTTGCCCACGGTGACAGAACGAGATCCGACTCCGCTCGATCTTGGGGCCGGTCTAAAAACGGCCGACGCCCCCGCCGAAAAGGGGACCGGTCCCGCAATGAAGGCGAGCATCAATAATATTAAAATCAATTTTTTCATGGTTGTTAATCAGACTTGCTCTTTTGGAAAAAGGTTACGGTTGATCGCTTTTAGGCTTAAAAATATTTCCATCGGCTGACAATTGCAGCGTCTCATCTTTCCCGGATTTTGTCACTTCAATCTGATAAAAAGTTTGTTCGTTTTCTGTCGTCCGCCGGAGGCTGGTGATTTTTTTGCCAAACGCTTTTTCCTGAATAGATTTTTGCACGGCCGCGGGCATTTCCGCCAAAGTTAATTCCTCTTCTTTACTCACCAAAGTTCCCTCGGCAAAAATGCTCAGTGAAATTCCCTTGCTGCCGTGCGATATTTCCACGTCGTAATAAATCTCGCCATCCTCCGATGTCTTATCAATTTGCTCCAATTTTCCACCCGCCAGATTTTGCTTAATCGTTTCCTGAATTGCGATGGGAACATCCCCCAAGGCGATTGCATATCCAAGCAAATCGCCATCCGCCGCAACTTCAAAATTAATCGGCCTGTCATTTTTATTCGCCTCGATTTCGTAACTCACTTCATCGCCTTCCATGACCTTTGTGAGCGAAATAATTTTTCCGTTACCCAGTTCCGCGACGATTGTTTTTTGCGCAGGAACGGGAATTTCTTTGAAAGTAATTTCCACTTCATCGCGTGACAAAATTCCTTCGTCATCGAATTCCAACGAATGAATGCGACCTCCTTTCGTCACTTCGACATCGAAACTTATTTCGCCATCGTCCGTTGCTTTCACGACTTTTCCCAATTTCGCGCCGACCAGATTTTTTAAAGTTTCCTGCGCTACTGCGGGCAGGTCGGACAAAGTTCTTTCTTCGCGCGCATAAATAATTTTGCCATTTGGATCGAGTTCCATTTCGGCCGGCTTGCCATTTTTTCCGCCGTTAATTTTATAAGTCGTGACGTTGTTCTCGTTTCGTTTTTCGACGTGCGTGATTTTGGCAAAATGTGGATGCGCCGTTTTGCGAACTTCCGCCGGAAGACTTTTCCAACCGATTTTTTCGGCGGCGCACTGAAATGCAAAACTCAGCGCGACGGTTAAAATAAAATAAATTCTCAAGTTTTTCATAAACTTTAATTCAACCTACGACGAGTTCACTCGCTTTCGCCAAAGCTTCATCCAGTTTGCTCGCATCTTTTCCGCCGCCGCGCGCGTTGTCCGGTTTCCCGCCGCCTTTTCCACCGACGATCGGCGCGATGGTTTGGATGATTTTTCCAGCTTGAAATTTCGCGGTGAACTCAGAGGGGACTGATGCGATTAATGAAACCGCGCCGTTTGAAACTCCGCCGAGAACGATGACTCCTTTGAAATTTGATTTCAGTGAATCGGCAATCGTTTGCAAAGTGTCGCCGTCCGCGTCGCCGAGATTTTCGATAATCGCGGGAATGGAATTTATATTTTTCGCAGCGGAAATTAATTCTTTGGCTCGGCCAGCCGCTTGTTTTTGGTTCGCCGCGCGCAAGGACTTTTCCAAATCTTTTTGCTGCGCGAGCAGGGCTTCGATTTTCTTTTCCAGTTCGCCGACGGGTGAATTGATTTTTCCCGCGACGGATTTGATCAATTGCAATTCCTGATTCGCGCGATTGTAAGCTTCGAGACCCGCGACCGCTTCGATGCGCCGGACGCCCGCCGCAATCGCGCTTTCGCCGACAATGCGGAACAAACCGATTTCGCCGGTGGCGCGGACATGTGTGC
>JALYXC010000469.1 GCA_030947315.1 Verrucomicrobiota bacterium
AGCCAGCCGCGCTCTCACGAGGCGCAGCCACGACCATTCTCATCGGCAGTTACGACAGTCGCCTGCATTGTGTCGATGCCGCGACCGGCAAATCAAACTGGGTTTTTGAAACGGGCAATTACATTAACGGCTCTCCCGCAGTTTCAAATGGCAAAACGGTTTTCGGCGGATGCGATGCGCTGTTACACGTCGTTTCGGTCGCCGATGGAAAAAAAATAAAAGAAATTGAAGCGGGCGCTTACATTGCGGCTTCGGTCGCGCTGGCCGATAATCGCGCTTATTTCGGCCATTACGATAACGAATTTCTCTGCATTGATTTGGGAGAAAAGAAAAATTCAGACACGAACTGGCCGGTCATCTGGCGTTATAAAAATCGCGACTTTCCCTATTTTTCATCCGCCGCCGTGACGAGCGACAAAGTTATTTTTGGCGGACGCGACAAGTTGCTGCATTGTGTGAATCGCGAAACCGGCAAAGTCGTCTGGACATTTCCAACACGCGGCAAAGTGGACAGTTCGCCCGTCGTTGCTGGCGAAAAAGTCATCGTCGGCTCCGACGACGGCCGCATTTATGTTGTATCATTGAAAGACGGAAAAGAAATTTGGTCCTACGAAATCGGACAATCCATTGGCAGTTCGCCCGCCGTCGCCGATGGAAAAATCGTCATCGGCTGCGACGATGGAAATGTTTATTGTTTTGGAGAAAAGAAATGAGTCCAGAAGCCGCATTGGAAAGACAGATTGAAAAATATCGGAGCATGACCGGCGAAGAGCGACTTTCCCTCTCGTTTCGTCTGCATGAATTGTCGTGTGACGTGGCGCGAGAAGGAATTCGCGCGCAGTTTCCTGACGCGCATTCCGACGCAGTTGAAGAGAAATTGCGGGAACGGCTAAAACTCGCTCGTGAATTATGACGGAACAGGAACTTCTCAAAGATTGTCTGCGCCGTTTGAATGCCGCCGAAGTGGCCTACATGGTCACCGGATCGATGGCGAGCAACTACTGGGGAATTCCTCGCACGACTCACGATTTGGATTTTGTCATTCAATTGCCTCCTTCGGCGATTCCCGCGCTGGTCACCGCGTTCTCCGGCGAATTTTTTATCCAGGAAGAATCCATTCGCGCCGCCTATCGACCGCCGCATCAATTCAATGCCATTGATACCCGTTCCGAACTGAAGGTTGATTTCTGGCTTTTGAAAAATATTCCCTTCGAGCGTGAAATGTTTTCGCGCCGTCGTAAAATAACTGTGTTCGGTGAAACCGCATGGATGGCCACTGCTGAAGACGTGATTCTGCACAAACTTTATTGGAACCAAATCACTCCGTCGGAACGACAACTTAAAGATTCAGCCGGCGTGTTCGCCATCCAACGTGAAATGCTCGATTTGAATTATCTGCATCATTGGGCAAAAGAAATGGACGTAAGTGAAACATTGGAACAACTTTTGGCCGGAAAAATTCGTCCGAAAACAACGTGAAATGAAAATCAATTGCGCCGAAAATGTTTATTGTTTTGGAGGGAAGAAATGAAACCGCGGGCGAAGATTAAAAATAAAAAGCGGATCGTTTTGCCCGTTACAGGCGAAGGCGGAAGATTTCCGAACGTCGATATAAATAACTCGGTCGCACTTGCTGATTTGATGGAAGATAAATTTCGCGCGAAGACTACAAAGCTTGCGAAAAGATAGACGCTCGATAACGTGAAAAAATATTATGCTCACTTTGAAAACTTGACGGACGAAATCAGCAGGCGGACAATTTCAAAATGAGCGCGAAAGAACTTGCACTCGATGTCATCAAAAAACTTCCAGCCGATACGACGTGGCACGACCTCAACGAGGAACTTTACACTGCTGCTGTCCGCGAAGGTCTCGATGAACTTGACCGCCGGGAAGGCGTTTCACACGATGAAGTTAAGCGGCAATTCAATTCATGGTTCACAAAATAATCTGGTCGCCGCGCGCGCTGGAAGATTTGCGGGAAATTGTTCGTTACATTCGCCGCGACAATCCGACTGCGGCAAAACGCTTTGGCGAACAACTCATCGAACGCGCCGAAAATCTGGCGGCTTTTCCCGAACGCGGTCGCGTCATTCCGAAATTTGCCGATCCGACTATTCGCGACATTCTTTTTCGCAATTACCGGATTGCTTATCGAATCCGCAACGACTCGCCGCACGATCCGCGCGTGGAAATCGCCCGCATCTGGCACGGAGCCCGCGACGAAAGCGGATTGACGCTTTAATTTTCCAGATCATTTCGCCTGCCATGGCCAATGGAAAAATCGTCATCGGTTGCGACGATGGAAATGTTTATTGCTTTGGAGAGAAACGAAAATGAATCTGGAATTAGAAACGAAAACGAAAAAAACGATTCAGCACATCGTCGATTTGTTAGTGCAACAAAACTTTTCGGAACTTGTTAAACTTACCAATGGAGTTCGATTGAATTCGAAAGAGATTCAAACAGCCATTAGTTCATTTGGTCGAACTCTAATAAATGTTCCGTCATCCGCTTTTCACAAACTTGACCTCGTTCCTGTAAAAAATTCAAAGCCTGCCAAGTTTTCAGTCTGGTTTCCATTGTGGACACACGAAGAAGGAAGATCTGACCTTTGTCTGCAATTAACTCTTATCGAATCGAAGAACGATCGGTTTCAAGTCCAATTAGATGATATTCGAGTTCCTTGAATTATGAGCACCATTTCATCATTACAAAAACCCATCGCCCCGCCCATCCAAAAAGAAACAACGGTCGGCAACTATTTCGTTTCCAATTATCCGCCCTTTTCATTTTGGAAACCGGAATCCGTCCCCGACATTCTGGCCGCGCTGGAAAAACCTCCCACGCACAATTACTTATCGCCTGACGCCTCTCGCCCATCGCCTCCCCCGCTGGGCATTTATCTGCACATTCCGTTTTGCCGCAAGCGCTGTCATTTTTGTTATTTCAAAGTTTATACCGACAAAGATTCCACCGCGATTCGCGCTTACATTGACGCCGCGTTGAAGGAGCTTTCGCTTTACGCGCAAAAGCCGGTCATCGGCGGGCGCAACGCGAATTTCGTTTATTTCGGCGGCGGCACGCCAAGTTATTTGTCCGTTGACCAACTTAAATATCTCACCGACGGAATGAAAAAATTAATTCCGTGGAACGGCGTCGAGGAAGTCACGTTCGAGTGCGAGCCGGGCACGTTGACCGACCACAAACTCAAAGCGATTCGCGAAATGGGCGTGACGCGCTTGAGCCTCGGCATCGAAAATTTTTCCGACCACATTTTGGAAATCAACGGACGCGCTCATCGTTCCAAGGAAGTTTATCGCGCTTACAATTACGCCCGCGAAATAAATTTTCCGCAAATCAACATTGACCTTATCGCGGGCATGGTCGAGGAAACGGAGGAAAACTGGCGCGATTGCGTCGCGAAAACCATCGCGCTTTCCCCCGACAGCGTGACGATTTATCAAATGGAAATTCCCTACAACACGACGATTTATCAGGAAATGAAAGCCGCCGGAAAACTCATCGCGCCCGTCGCCGATTGGGAAACCAAACGCAACTGGGTGAAATACGCTTTTGCCGAATTGGAAAAAAATGGCTACACCGTCGGCAGCGCTTACACAGCGGTGAAAACTCAGGGTAGCACAGGCCACTGGCCTGTGTCGTCCGGCGGCTCGCCGGACGAAATGGGGGGGATGTCGCAACTGGATTCCAGCACAACTGCATCATCAACAAGTCCTGCCATTCCAGTCGGCGAGTCGCCGCCCGGAACGGGCAGGTTGCCCGTTCCACCCACGAAATTCATCTACCGTGACAAACTTTGGGCCGGCGCGGATTTGCTTTCGCTCGGTGTCGCGAGCTTCGGTCATTTCAGCGGCACGCATTATCAAAATCATCACGAGTTTGAAACCTACGTCACAAAAATCAATCAAGGCGAACTGCCGATTTTTCGCGCGCTCACTCCGAACGATGACGAACGCCTGATTCGCGAATTCGTTTTGCAACTCAAACTCGGCCACGTCAGTTGCGAATATTTCCAGAAACAATTTGGTGTGGATGTCCGCCAACGCTTCGCCGCGCCGTTGCAAACATTGAGCGATTGGGGTTTCGGAAAAATCGAAGGCGACACCATCAGTTTAAATCGCGACGGCCTTTTGCAAGTGGATCGTTTGCTCCACGAATTCTTTTTACCGCAACATAAAAACGCGAGGTATGCCTGATACTCAATCAAGCCCGCCCAAGAAAAAACGTCGTATCTTAAAATGGTTCGTTATTGTTTTTTTCCTTTGCATTGGAATTTTGGTTCGTGGCTGCCTTCCAGGAGGCACGGGCATAATTGCGCGAACGACCGCGCCGGACGGAACTGAAATGTGCGTGGTGCAGAAATATGATCAATTTTTTGAGCCGTATGAAATCGGTTTTTATTATCGAAAGCCTGGAAAGCCGTGGGTTGGTTTTACTATGATCACGAAGCGATGCGATGGAATTTTGCTAAAATTAAACTCGCTCCTGACGGAAAACGCGCCAGCATTTGCAGTGATTTCCGTGAAGTGGCTCGTTTCGATATTCCCACTGAAAGTTTCACCTTGCTTCGTTGGAATCGCACATTACGCCCTGCGCAGGAATGGATGCCCGAAAAATGGAAGCCTGAAGATGAGTTGAAATTCAAAACTCAACCTCACTCCCCCATGGAAGTGGGAGCGCCAAATAATTTGCCGCCTCCTGGCTACCAATGGAAATAAATTAAATTTATGCCTGATTCAAAACCAACTTCCGAACCATTCGCGCCCCGCGCGAAATTTTCGCACGTCTATCCGCTCGACGAATTTTACGCGCAACGCGGCGAGACTTTGCCCGCCATCGGCCGCTTGAAAGCCGAGGAATTACCGAAACCTTACCAAACGCTTTTGGCCCATCGCGGCGACATGACTTCCACGCTGGAAAAATTTCACAACGCGAAAATTCACATCAAAGTTCTAGCGCAACACACTTTTGAAAATGAATATTTCCGCGAAGTGGTTTTGCGTTTGGACGGTTCGGAAAAGCCGGTTGAATTCGGCGCGATAAAAATCATTTTGGATTTATTTCCGCACGATGTGCAAAAGGAAATTCTCCAGGAAAAATATCCGCTCGGCCACATTCTGGCGAAGTTTAAAATCGAGCACGCCAGTCGCCCGCAAAATTTTCTCAGCATCGCATCCGACGATTTTATCAATCGGGCTTTGCAACTGACCGGTGCACATTCTCTTTACGGAAGACGAAATACTTTGGTCGATCCGTGGGACCGTCCGCTCGCCGAAATCGTGGAAATTCTGCCACCATGAAACGCCTCGTCATCGGAGCGCGGGCGTCTCGCCTGCGTGAATCCAATTTAAAACGAACTCGCAGGCAGGATGCCTGCGCTCCGATCCATTCCTGCTTCGCGCCTAATGCAACACAAAAATAAATTTGACGCGATCATCATCGGCGGCGGCCCGGCCGGTTCGAGCGCCGCTGCGATTCTTGCCGAAAAGGGTCATCGCGTTTTGGTTTTGGAACGTGAAAAATTTCCGCGCTACCACGTCGGCGAATCGTTGCTGCCTTTTACATTTCAACCGTTGCAACGGCTCGGCCTGATTGAAAAAATGCGCGCCTCGCAATTCGTCAAAAAGTATTCTGTCCAATTTATTTCGCCATCCGGAAAAGCGTCGCAGCCATTTTATTTCAATACGCGCTACAGCGAAGACATCGCGCAAACATGGCAGGTTTTGCGTTCCGAATTCGACGAAATGCTTTTGAACAACGCGCGCAATTGCGGCGCCATCGTTCGCGAAGAAATGGAAGTGACCACCCTGATTTGTAGGAGTCGAGGTGACGAGACTATAACTGAAAAATCGGAAGTTAATCAGACTCTCCTTACGTCGTCTCCTACGGAGAAAGTCATTGGCATTCGCGCGAAAAATAAATCTGGTGAGACCGAAGAATTTTTCGCGCCCATCACCCTCGATTGCACCGGCAAAGAATCTTTTTCCGCCGTAAAAAATGGCTGGCGCATCACTGACCCGCAGCTCAAGAAAGTTGCGATTTGGACTTATTACAAAGGCGCAAAACGCGATTCGGGAATTGACGAAGGCACCACCACTGTCGCGTTCGTCCCCGAAAAAGGGTGGTTCTGGTATATCCCGCAGCACAACGACATGGTCAGCGTCGGCATCGTCGCCGAAGGAAAATATCTCACGCGCGACGGCGTTAAAGATTTGGCGCAAATTTTCGCGCGCGAAGTGGAACAAAATAATTGGATAAAAAAATATTTAGCCGAAGGCCGGCAAGTCGGAGAATATTTTGTGACGAATGAATTTTCCTTCCACGCAAAATATTGTGCCAGCGAAGGTCTGCTGCTTTGCGGCGATGCTTTTTGTTTTCTCGATCCGGTTTTCTCTTCCGGCCTGATGCTCGCACTGAAAAGCGGCGTAATGGCGGGCGACGAAGTTTCCAAAGCGATTTCCGAGAACGATTTTTCTCCCGCGCGCTTTTCGGATTACGGAAAAACTTTGCGCGAAGGAATCGAGAATATGCGCAAGCTCGTTTACGCCTTTTACAATCCGAATTTCAGCTTCCGCAAATTGACCGATAAATATCCCGACCTTGCCGGCGACGTGACCGATTGTTTGTCCGGCGATGTGAATAAAGATTTTTCGAAATTGTGGAAAGCGATTTCGGAATTTGCCGAGATGCCCGGCAATTTACCATGTGGCCAGCCTCTTATCGAACGGTAAAAACTCCGCGCAATTAATTTTAAAATATCATCAAGCCGCGGGAATTTCCGAAACTCCATTTTTATTTTTTTTCCGCGGGATTCTTTTTTCGAAACAGCAAGACACTTAAAAACAGGGCGGCCAAGGCCAGGCCCGCCAGCCAGAGGATCCAATTTTGTTTGTTTAAAGTATTGGCAGAGGCACTGGCGGCAACGACCGGTTTTACAGAGGTAGGTTTTATTTTAGCGGAAGCCACTCGTTCGGAATTTGTTGCTCTTTGACTCACTTCATCGGGAGAGTGCAAAACCTCATCATCCCAACGG
>JALYXC010000491.1 GCA_030947315.1 Verrucomicrobiota bacterium
CATAGGTTGGCAATTTCAAGGTGAGGAACTGCGCCACGATCTGATGCGAAAACTAAAGAGTCAGTCAGCTTCGCGCCATAGGAGCCGCATAGCTTCAAAAGGGTTTGTTCAAGAAACGTTCCCTTGCCATTCGCGCCCGTCCCGTAATGGAATGGCAAGACATGTTCCCTGATGTCGCCGGTCAATGAATAGCCGACAAGCCGCCGCAAAAAACTTCGCATGTCCGCGCTTGGTTGAACGTCCTGCAAAAACTTTTCCCATATTGGCGCAAGTGCTTTTCCGTCGAAAGTAACATCAAGCCGTCGAGTAACTAAATTCTCCGGGCAATGAGGTTGAAACGTCCCATCCTTCAAATTAACCACGCCGTTTTTTACGCCCACAAGATACGGGTCGCTGTCTAATTCATCAGCTCTCACGACAATCGCCGCACTGCATTGAGCAAAGGACAACGCCGGATCAATTCTTTTCTTGTTACCGAGCGCGGCCACTCTCGCGATCATCTTGTTTCCAAGTTCCGGCTCAGTGCCGGCTGCTGCTTTCAACGCCTCGTTGTAAAGCTCCCGCGCATAAGCCGCGAACAAGCTTTTAACTTCACCTTTGGCATCGCGGCGCCAGCCCTCCTCCTTATCGAATAGAAGCCAGCAAGCCTCGTCGCTGCAATAGCGGATGGTCCCGGCGTGTCGTTGAACAAACGCATCAGCAAAGCCAATGTCATTTTTAAAATGGAGCGGTGTTTCGGCCTCAATGCTTCCCTGAGAAACGGGCAACTCCATTTCCGGCACGGCAAAACTTTTCTCGGTGGTTTCCGTATTGAGCGGCGTCCATTTTTTCGCCGCGTCCAACTCGGTTTGAATATCTGCAACGGTCGCGCCTGCGAAAATAAAATCCGAAATATCCTTGCAGGCTTTCCCGTTGCGATCTGGCAACTCCAGGACTGCGACGAAAGACGCGACGCCATGCAATGAAAGAGCGACGGCCTGCGCGTGAGCGCGTCCCGGCTCATCTTTATCGGCAATAATAAAAACCTGTGCGCCGCGCAACGTCTCGCTGTATTCAGTCCGCCATTTGCCTGCGCCGCCAAGATTGCACGTTGCGGAAAAACCAAGTTTCGCGAGTGCGTCGGCGTCTTTTTCGCCTTCACAAATCACGATTGGCAAACCGCGTTGCACGTCTCGAATAATTTCCGGCAACCGATAAAGCACGCGGCGCACGTCTTTGGTTGTCCATCGCCAGCCGTCCGGCGCGGTTGCATCCGGCGCACGTTGCCGAAAATCTTTCGGCTCAAAACGAACGGCCTGCAAAAGCAATTTGCCGGATTCGTCGCGGTAATCGTAAATTGCAACGATGTGCGGTTTTGGCGAGCCATTGCGCGGCTGTTTTTCAGTGGTGAATAAATCCGCAAGCGTTATTCCCATTGCGGCGCAAACGCTTTCCGTAGTGCATCCGGCGAAACATTTGAGCAAAACACGGTTGCCTTTTTCGGTAATGCTCAGGCTCGGAGTTTTATCGTTATGCGCCTTGCATCGCGCGACGTGTCTATCAGCGGTTTTTTTGACGCACTCCAATCGAGAAAGAATTTCAGCGGCTTTCATCGGCTCGCCTCTTTTCCAGTTGCAAACTTTTTTTGATTGGGATATTTTTTCATGGGTCAGTTTTAAATCCGTTCCCGCGTTCTCAGAAAAATTGCGCGGGAATGGATCTTTTAATTTTAGGAAACAGTTCCGACGCGGTGATGAGTTAAAAGCCAGCCGTCCAGATCGGAGCGGCTGTACAAGATGACTTTCGTCGTGGGTTTAAAATGAGGCAGCGCGCGGCGGATTCTCCACAATCTGAGCGTGCGCGGTTTTTGATGAAGATATTCAGCCGCTTCTTTTTCGCTTAAAAGGTCGTCGCGGTTGGCCAGTAAGTTTTGATTTGTTCTCATGCGCCACAAACCTAAATGCAGTGACGCAAAACAACTAAGACACCGGCGAGCTATCCCTGCGGATTTTGTCGGAGTTTTCTTGGACGGCCTTCTCTACGAAAAACGATGCCCGCGATTCCAAGTTGTCTTGCGGCACGGCGAACCTGATCCGGGG
>JALYXC010000532.1 GCA_030947315.1 Verrucomicrobiota bacterium
CGAGGACCGGATTGTCGGCATATTTTTCTTTGTAATTCCAATAAACAATCCACGGCAAATCTGCGCGGCCTAAGTCAACGATCAACAATGCCCCTAATAAAATCGCCGCCCATTTCGCGCGCGGCCCGGCCAACCAGCCGCTCATAATCACTAAAATCAGCGCGACCGACAAAATCAGAAACAACAAAAACCAGCCGACTTCGCTAATGCTAAAACCGGAAATCAAAGCGGCTTGCGTCGTGTCGAATCCAATCGTTTGCAGATACGCCATCAAGTCTTTGCGCGACGAAGCGTAAATGAGCCAGCCGAGAAAACTTACGGCCACCAACAAAATCGAAACGATGGCCCATTTTTTTTCAAAAGCGAAAGCGCTCGTGGCGAATTTTTTAAATTGAATTTTCAGCGAGCCGGTTTTGTTTGTCGCCGTCTGGAGATACTGCCGGGTCAATGCCTGCAAGCCGTAACCAAATAAAATGATAAGCGCCAAATGAAATGGATGCATGAATTTCATCGGACTGCGCATCGTGGAAAAAAATGGAAGCGGATAAATCAATTGATAAAAAGGCGCGTATTTTCCGAACGAAAATAAAAGAGAAATGAATGCCATAAAACTCCAGAACCAAATGAGTTTTCGTTCTGGATTTGAGAAAGGATTATTTTGTTTTTTAAATGAATAAGCGACGGCGCTGGCTGCTAAAAGCGCGACCAGAATTCCGGCATATTCGCCCGAACCGCTGTGACGCGAAGTAATTACGCCAGTCGTTTGACCGACCGCACCCCAATATTGTCCGCCATTGGGAGAGTCCATTCGATAGCCGAATATTCCAGGAATAATCACCCGCAATGTTTCGATTTTTGGCGAACTCCATTGCGTGATAAAATTCCATTTGGCGCGCGAATCTTCCGGGACGCCGCCGGTCGGACCTTGCAGGGCAGTTCCCAGAAGCGTGACAATTGTTTGCGCCGCCATCAAAACCGAAAACAAAATAAGCAAGGTGACGCGACCAATTCCACGGCTGATTTTTTTTGCGGGCGGTTGCGGCTCCAGAAAAGTGATGAACAAAATAAAGGCACCCACAAATAAACTGAAAAGCGCCCCGACATCGAAGGCTTCCGAAACACCCCAGCCGACTGCCAGTCCCGCCAAACAAATTTTTATCCAAGAATGTCGTCCGCGCACCGCATTGGTAATCGCCGCCAATGCCAAAAAAGCCGCGGCTAAAGAGAGTGGTCGCGATCCTTGCCCCCAACAAACACCAGAAAAGAAATTAATATTTAGCGCGGCCGCCAGCGCGCCTAAAATGCAAACCGCCGGACTGAATTGCAGTTGTCGAAAAAACAGCCAGGCGCACAACGCCAAAATAAAAATGGTAAAAGGCGGATAAATTTTGGAAAAAATTTCCGGCGTCGTGAGCAATCCCAAAAGGCTGGTGGAATTGGGCGAAGCGCTCGGCATGGCGGCCCCAATCCAGTTCAAATCCTGCCAGCTTCCGAAAAAAGCGCCGGGATAAGAATTGGCTTTGGATTTGACCCATCCTAAGGGGCCGTCATTAGAAAAAATAGTCCAGCCGGACTCAAAACTTTTATGAAAGAAAACAAGAAGAACAATTCCGATAATCAGGATCAGCCAAAAAAAACCTCGGGAGTTTTCAGAATTTTTGTTGTTACCATTCATCTTTAAAAACCATAAAGGAAATAGTTTGACCGGCAATGAAATTTGACGCGGATTAGTCCAACGCGGGTGAGCCGTTGTAATAATAGTTATCGCTTATGCAGTCCCTGACTATTATCCATTCCTAAAATTTGTGGGAGCCAAACGCATTATTGTTATTGGCGGCGGAATTGTTGGCCTGGCTGCCGCTTTCAAAGTGGGCCGGCGCTTTCCGACCGCGCAAATTACCGTGCTGGAAAAAGAAGCCAAAGTGGCCCGCCATCAAACCGGAAATAATAGCGGCGTTTTGCATTGCGGACTTTATTACAAACCTGGCTCGTTAAAGGCGCGGCTGGCCGTGGCGGGACTCAGAGAAATGGTGGCGTTCTGCGAGGAAAATAATATTCCACACGAAATCTGCGGCAAGCTGGTGGTGGCTATAGATGAAAATGAAATGCCGCGATTACGCGCCTTGCACGAACGTGGAATGCAAAATGGTTTGCGCGGTTTGAAGTTTTTAGATCGGACGGAGATGCTTAAAATAGAGCCGCATTGCGGAGGAATTGCCGCCTTGCAGGTGCCGCAGGAAGGAATTGTGAATTATCGTAACGTTTGCCGGACTTTGGTCAAAAAAATTCAAGAGCAAAACGGAAAAGTAGTGACCGGCGCTAAAGTTACAGGTTTGCGAAACAAAAAAAACTGGCTCGTCCAAACGAGCGCCGGTGAATTCGAAGCTGATTTTATCGTCAATTGCGCCGGCTTGCATTGTGATCGCGTCAGTCAACTCGCCGGTGAAAAACGCGCGGTGCGCATTATTCCTTTTCGCGGAGAATATTATAAACTCAAAACCGATCGGCAATTTTTGGTGCGCCATTTGATCTATCCAGTGCCCGATCCGCAATTTCCTTTTCTGGGAGTGCATTTCACACGATTGATCGAGGGCGGAATCGAAGCTGGCCCAAATGCTGTTCTGGCTTTTTCGCGCGAGGGTTATCGCAAAATGGATATCAATTTGCGCGATCTTTTTGACGCATTGTCCTATACCGGATTATGGCGTTTTCTGGCGCAACATAAACGAATGAGCTGGGAAGAATTAAAACGTTCTTTCAGCAAACAAAATTTTTGCGCGAGCCTGCAACGATTAGTGCCGGAAATTCGCGAGCAGGATTTGAAAACGGGTTCGGCGGGAGTTCGCGCCCAAGCCATGACGCCGATGGGAGAATTAGTGCAAGATTTCTGTCTCGTGCAACGTCCCAATGCGTTGCATGTCCTCAATGCGCCAAGTCCCGCGGCCACCGCTTCTTTGGCGATCGGTCAGGAAATTGCAAATTTGGTGGACGGCTGACAAATCGTTTTTTGGTGAATGGACAAACCTAAATTTTTTCTACGAATAGTAATTCCCTTTTTACCCAGTTTCTTTTTCGCAAAATTTCTTAATCGCGTCGCAAACCTGATCCGCAACGTCAATGGTCATTTCGCCGTGAATGGGCAGCGATAAAATTTCTTTAACCGCGGTTTCTGTTTTCGGCAGAGGCGGAATATTTTTGAATGCGGAAGTGATAGCGGGTTGTTGATGATTTGGAATCGGATAATGAATTCCGGTTTCGATATTTTTTTCTTTTAGAAATTTCGCCAGTTCATCGCGCTGCTTTGATCGCACGACATACATATGATAAACCGCTTTCGCAAATGGTCTTTCGAGTGGCGTTTGCACGAGACCTTGTAAACGTTGGTTGTAATGCGCGGCGATTTTTCGGCGATTGTCATTAAAGCCGTCCAGATGTTTCAGCATCACACGGCCAATCGCGCCCTGAATTTCGTTGAAGCGAACGTTGAAGCCGGTGAAGTCGTGCGAGTATTTATCTTTGCGTCCATGATTGCGAAACATGCGCACCTTTTCCGCGAGCGTGGCATCGTTCGTTGTCAGGCAACCGCCGTCGCCGAGCACCGTTAAATTTTTTGACGGGAAAAAAGAATACGCGCCGAAGTTCCCCATTGAGCCAACGGTTTTGCCATTGTATTTTGCGCCCTGCCCTTGCGCACAATCTTCGATGACCCAAAGTTTATGTTTGGCGGCAATCGCCAAAACGCGATCCAGATTCGCAGGATGACCGTAGAGATGCACAGGGATAATTCCAACCGTGCGCGGCGTGATGAGCGATTCGAGCTGCTCAACATCCATGCAATAAGTTTCGTCAATGTCGGCGAAAACCGGTTTCGCGCCGCAATGAATCAGCGGTTCCATCGTCGGAAAAGCGGTGTGTGACGGAACGATAATTTCATCGCCGGGCTTCACGCCTTGCGCGAGGTGCAGCATATAGACAATCATCGTCCACGACGAACCGAGGACGCAAAATTTCGTGCCGGTGTGCGCGGCGATTTCGGTTTCAAATGCCTGGCATTCTTTGCCGAGAATATATTGGCCGGAACGCAACGCGCGCAAAGCGGCTTCTTCAACTTCCTGATTTACAAAACATTTTGAGAGCGGAATTTTTTGCATGATAAAATTTGGGTGAGCTTCGACAAAATTAACAAAATATTACAGAATTATTTTGGAATTTTTCGGAGAGGCATTTTCAAAACGCTTGGCGCATCTTCCGTTACAAGGAAAAACCCGGCGCTCGTTCAAGCGTCGGGTTTGTCGTTTCAAGTTTGTTTTACGGATTCGGTGGCGGCACCGGAGATTTTGGCGGAGAGTGACCGCCGCCGGTGTCAACGATGATGACGCTGCTAAATTTCCCGCGCAGAATCTGCCTTTAATTTAACAATCGAAACTCATAAAATCGCATGCCCATTTTGGATGAAAATCGGGAAACCTGCATTGTCGCGAGTCCTTGGGAACGACTTTTTGTTGAAAAGGTTAATCGGGTTACAAAGACAGTTAAGATTACTTGCCCGTTTATTAAAGAGAGATACGCCAAACTTCTCCTTGCTTCATTACCACAAACGGTGCCAATCGAAGTGTTCGTAATAACTCGACTCAAAATTTCCGATATTGTCTCTGGAGTGCATGATTTAGCAGCCCTTAAACTTTTTTGCTCAACTCTACCTTTTTGCTCAGTCAGCGTACGATATTTAAATCTCCTTCATGCAAAATCATTCCTTTTCGATAATTCTGAAGTGTAGTCACTTCGACAAATCTAACTTACGCGGGTTTTAATTCCAACGCCGAGTTAGGTCTAAGTGTCAAAGAAATAGCCGTTGTCGCACAATGCAACAAATATTTTGATGAGCTATGGAGCAAAGCATCTATCGTAACCCTGTCTGAC
>JALYXC010000538.1 GCA_030947315.1 Verrucomicrobiota bacterium
TCTATGCGGTTGGCTCCGTGGAAAATGAGTCCGACGATCAACGCTTCGGCGTAAAAATTGAATTGGAGTTGTGGGATGACCAGAATTCAAAAATCGGCACTGCGACTGATTATATTTCTGTGATAGAGCCGCGCGCGAGCTGGAGATTCCGCGCTCTCGTGACCGAACCGCGAGCGATGAGTGCTAAAATCGCCCGCATCAAGGAGGAATAGTAGAACTCATCTTAGAACCTGAGTTTCTAGCTTTCAGAAATGAGGAATGACTCTTTTATAGTCAAAAATTGCGTGTTCCGAATTTTTGAGTCATAGTGAGAAACCGATGAGATGTTGAAACCTTTTCGTTCATGGTTCGGTCTAACTCAAAAACAATTTGATTATGTTTAATAACGAAAAATTCTTCAAGGAACACACCGCGCGTCCGGAAGATTTTGCTTTAACGCGCCGCCAGTTTTTAAATCGTTTCGGCATGGGTTTCGGCGCGCTCGGTCTGGCAGGTTTGTTGGGCCAGGAATTATTTCCGCCCACAGCCCAGGCCAGGAATGGTCTTGCGCCGCTCGAACCAAAGTTACCGCCCCTTCCCGCCAAAGCAAAACGCGTCGTTCATATTTTCGCGCAAGGCGCGCCGTCGCAAGTGGATACCTGGGATCCAAAACCGGGGTTGGCCAGACTCGCCGGCCAATCATTACCCGGCATGGGCGGAGTAGCGATGCCTTCGCCTTTTAAATTTTCCAAAAAAGGAAAATCGGGAATTGAAGTCAGTGAAGTTTTTCCACAACTCGGCGAGCAAGTGGACGAGATGGCGATTATCCGCTCGATGTATACCGATATTCCCGCGCATGAAGTGGCGACGGTTATGATGAATACCGGTTCGCTGCGATTGGCGAAACCATGTTTGGGTTCCTGGGTCGTGTATGGATTGGGCACGGAAAATCAAAATATGCCGGGATTTATTTCGTTGCGACCCGGCGGCGGTTTGCCGGCGGGTGGAACGCAAAATTGGCAGGCGGCTTTTTTGCCCGGCGTTTATCAGGGCACGAGCATTAACACCGGTGCCAATACAGTCGAAGAGATGATTCAAAATATAAAAAATCCTTACCTCTCCTCGAAAGAACAACGTCGTCAGCTCGATTTAATTCATCAACTGAACGAATTGCACAGTCAAAATTTACAGAAAGATGCCCAACTCGAAGCGCGTATTGAAGCATTTGAAATTGCTTTTAAAATGCAATCCGCCGCCACCGACGCTTTTGATTTTCATAAAGAACCGGAAAATATCAAACAGATGTACGGCAACGGCACGCAGGGCCGCCAACTTTTAATCGCCCGCCGTTTGCTCGAACGCGGCGTCCGTTTTGTGCAAGTCTGGGCCGGCGGCTGGGATCATCATAACGATATTAATGATCGTCTTCCGCAACAGGCGCGTGAAATTGATCAACCGCTCGCAGCTTTTCTAAAAGATTTAAAACAACGCGGACTTTTGGATAGCACGCTGGTCATTTGGGGCGGCGAGTTTGGTCGCAAACCGACCAAAGATCGAAACGGAAATGAGAATCCGGGTCGCGATCATAACAATCAAGGATTCAGCACCTGGCTGGCGGGCGGCGGTGTCAAGGGGGGGACGATTTATGGTTCGACCGATGAGTTCGGCGCGAAGGCTGTCGAAAATCGTGTTCATGTTCACGATCTCCACGCCACCGTTCTTTCTCTGCTCGGATTTGATCACACGAAATTAACTTATCGTTATAATGGACGCGATTTTCGTTTAACGGATGTTTCGGGCAATCCTGTTAAAGCGATTATCGCCTGATTTTTTAGCTACAGATCAACACTGATGAACACGAATGGAAAATTATCCAGATCTAAAGCGAGGCCGATTTTTCGAGTTCTTGCGGGATTGGTGGCAATAGCCTTCTCCTCGGGAGTTTGGATAAATGTTGTCATCGCGCTAGATGATTTCACAACTCACCCTTGGCAGAGGTGGATAATGGCTGTGTTTTTTTCTTTCTATGTTGTGGCATTCGGCTATGTGGCATGCACTGGTCATTGGATAAGGAAGTATTCCGCACATGTTAAAAAATAAATTTAAACCTTTCAATACAGTAACTATTGCTTTTTTTTTCACGGCGATTTTCTTTTCTCACGGCGCTGACCCGTCGCCTTCCGATCTCGCTTTTTTTGAAAATAAAATCCGCCCGATTTTCGCGGATAAATGTTACAAATGTCACAGTCACGATGCGCCCAAACTAAAAGGCGGATTATCCCTGGAATTTCGCGAAACGATTCTCAAAGGCGGCGAGACCGGTCCCGCTCTTGTTCCCGGAAATCCTGAAAGCAGTTTGTTAATCAAAGCGGTTCGTTACGAGGATCCCGATTTACAAATGCCGCCCAAAGGCGAAAAACTTTCCGACGCGCAAATCGCCGATTTAGGGCAATGGATCAAAATGGGAGCGCCGGATCCGCGTTCGGCTAAAGATGCCCTTTACGCCAAAGATTGGAATAAATCGAATCGCGAGCATTGGGCTTTTCAGCCGATAAAAAAATTTCCCGTCCCGGAAATCACCAACAGTTGGGTCGCGACTCCGATTGATAAATTTATTTTGGCTCGGCTCGAAGAAAATGGAATGAAACCATCACCGCTGGCCGACAAACGCACTTTAATTCGTCGCGCGACTTTCGATTTGACTGGACTTCCGCCGACGCTTGCGGAAATGAAAGATTTTCTGAACGATTTTTCGCCCGAAGCTTTTGCCAAAGTGGTGGATCGGTTGCTGGCCTCCTCGCACTACGGGGAACGTTGGGGCCGTTTCTGGCTCGATACGGCGCGCTATTCCGACACAAAAGGCGATGTCAAAAAAAATAAAGAAGACCCGCGTTTTCCGGATGCGTGGACTTATCGCGATTATGTCATTGGCGCTTTCAATGACGACAAACCATTCAATCGTTTTATCGTGGAGCAAATTGCGGCAGACAAAATAAATCTCGGCACAAATAAAAATGCTTTGACTGCGCTCGGATTTTTAACGGTGGGCGAACGATTTAATGGAAATAATAACGACATTATTAATGATCGGATTGATGTCGTGACCAAAGGAACCATGGGTTTAACCGTGACGTGCGCTCGCTGCCATGATCATAAATTCGATCCGATTCCGACCAAAGATTATTATTCGCTGCACGGGGTTTTTGCCAGCACGAGAGAACCCAACATCGGCGCGTTATTGACTCAACCAAAAATGACGCCGGACTATGTGGATTACGCAAAAAAATACAACGCCATGGAGCAGCAATTAACCGCGTTGAAGAAAAATCGCAAAAAAACAAATCGAAAAGAATTGCAAAAAGCGGAAAATGAACTGCGCAAAGAAATGGCCGATCTGGAAATAAATCATTCCGGCGCACCTCCGCGAGCCATGATTTTAACGGACATCTCCAAGCCGCGCGATTCGCACATTTTTCTTCGCGGCGAAGCCGAAAATCCCGGCGAAATTGTGCCTCGCCGATTTTTGGAAATTTTATCCGGCTCGAATCGAACACCTTTTAAACACGGCAGTGGCCGGCTGGATCTGGCATTGGCCATTATTGATCCGAAAAATCCTTTGACCGCGCGCGTCATCGTCAATCGAATCTGGCAGCATCATTTCGGCGAAGGATTTGTCACTACACCCGACGATTTTGGAAATCAATCCGCGCCGCCCAGTCATCCTGAATTAATTGATTATCTGGCGAGCCGTTTTATGGAAGAAGGCTGGTCTCTGAAAAAAATGCATCGCTTGATTATGCTCTCGAGCGTTTATCAACAAAGCAGCGATAACAATCCGCGTTATGCGCAAAAAGATCCGAACAACCGCTTGCTCTGGCGCGCGAATATTCAGCGACTCGAATTTGAATCCGTGCGCGATTCTCTTTTGGCTCTGGGCGGAAATCTGGATGCGACGATGTTCGGAAAACCGGTGAAACTCGGCGCCGCTCCCTACTCCAAACGCCGAACGGTTTACGGATATATTGACCGGCGCAATTTGCCGGAAATTTATAATCAATTCAATTTTGCCAATCCCGACATCACCACGGGCAAACGTTACGAAACGATCGTGCCGCAACAATCGCTTTTCATGATGAACAGTCCGCTCGTGGTAGAACAGGCCAGAAATTTGGTTAACCGAAAAGATTTCACGGAACTAAAAAAAGAAGAGGCGCGCGTTCAACTGTTATACGAACTGATTTATCAGCGCGAGCCGACGCCGACCGAGATCAAACTTGGACTCGGTTTTATCAAAACATCGCCGCCTGCAGAATCTGTGCCGACATTGCCGCGAGCCGATCGTCGCGCCGATTTTAAAAAGAATAAAAACAAATTGAACAAGCCGAACCGGGCGCCGCAAGGATTGGTGAATATTTCCAACTTAAAACCGCTCGGCGCGTGGGAAAAATATGCGCACGCTTTGCTCCAGGCCAATGAAACGCTTTTTATAAATTAATTTGAAGGCTCAATGAACTAAGGCAGGGCCGGCATTTCGCCTGCCTAACTTTAAACTAATTTTCTATTTTAAAACTTGAGCAAAAATTTTGCTCTGCCCATTCGCGGTGGATTCCCAGACAGCGACGGAAAATCTTTCTCCACTCACCGTGGCGGCATAAGAGCCGTTTTCCGCCAAAATTGTCGCGGGGGCCGAACCGGATTTTAATTTCAGTTTCGAACCTTCCTGCCAAATGAAATATAATTTTCCGTTTCTAGAAGCGGCCACCGGCTGCATTCCACTTTCGGCCAATAAAATTTCCGCCTGATTATTTTCAATTTCAAATATGCTGTTTTTCCGCCGCCAGACCGCGATTAGTTTTCCAGTGACGTCTATTGCCAGACCACCGCCGTCCATCGGACAACCATTGAGCGGCCAGGTCTCTTTTCCCAATTTCGTGGCTGGTGAAAAACTTTTTCCATTATCGCGACTCGTCGCTAAAAACATGTCCCGCGAACCGTGGAGCGAGTTGCGCCACATCACGTGCAGTTCGCCGTCGGGCGAAAAAATTGCGGAAGGATGACAGCATTCGCAAATCGACCCGTCCGGTGATTTATAAACGAGCGCATTTTTGCTCCAGGTTTTTCCGTTGTCGGTAGAATTTGCGCCCCAGAGCTGCGTTTTTTTATTTCGCAAATCGAGCCACGTCGCAAAAAGCGTTCCTTTGGAATTTCCCGCCAACGCGGCCAAACCCTCGCGCGCAGAGTTGGCGGCATCGTTTATTTTCGCTGAGTCAGACCATGAATTTCCGCGGTCGCGCGAAGTCCAGGCATAAAAATTTCCATCGTCATGAGAAATTGCCGTGACAGTTATTTGATCGCGAAAAGCCACAATGCGCGGACCGCGACGCATTCCCAGTGCGAGTTTTTTTAAAGTCGCAACCTGTCGCGGCGCCGAAAATGTTTTGCCGCCGTCACTGGAGCGAACGCAATAAATGGAATTTTCTTTTCCGAACGCTATGAAAATTTCGCCCTTGGAATTCAACGCCACTTGCGGTTGCCGCGCCTCGCGAAATTCTGGCGGAAGAATTTCAACCGCTTGCGCAAACGTTTTTTCCGTCCCGCCTAAAAATAGAACCAAAAGGAGCGCGCTTAAAATTATTTTATTCATTTGGGTTCAAATTATTTCTTTAGAAACTCACCCACGAAAATGACGTCTAAAAAACCATGCGACAAACGATAACGGAAGCAATGACGCCGGCCAAATCCGCAATCAATCCCGCCGCAATAGCATGGCGAGTTCGGCGAATGGCCACCGCTCCAAAATAAACTGCGATCACATAAAAAGTCGTTTCGGTGCTGCCAAAAATAGTTCCGGCCATTCGCGTGATTAAATGATCCGGCCCCCAGGTTTTGACCAGCTCGGTAAATAAACCAGTCGTCGCGCTACCGCTCAAGGGCCGCATCAAAGTAAGGGGAACCAGTTCCGT
>JALYXC010000556.1 GCA_030947315.1 Verrucomicrobiota bacterium
CGCGTCATCAGTAAAATTTGCTAATTCGATAAATTCCGCAGCCACCAGGCATTTCGTTTCCAGGATTTAAATCCTTTCGGGCCGAGCGTTTCAGTTGCGGCAGTTTCCGTGGCCGTTTTGATTTCCAGAAGTTTTTGTTTGCGTTGCGCGGGCGTGAGATTTTTATCCGAACGAATTTGTTGCGCGGCTTTTTCAACTTCGTCTTTCATTTCATAAACTTTTCGCGCGGAATCTTTCGGCAAACCTTGCCGCTCGGTCATTTGCACCAGATTCCGATAATCCCAATTCTCGGCCATTTTAAATTCTTTGAAGCGATCTTCGCCCAGACTGGCTTTTAAAAAATTTTCAGCTTCCTTCCACTGCTCACGGGCCGCTTTCTTTACGGAATCGCTTTCGTCGTTCACGCCCGCAAATTCCTGAGCTTGTTTCGCTTTGAAAATGGCGCGGAATTCCTGTTCGCTTGCGTCGAAGCCTTGCAAATCATTATATTTTAAATTGCTGGCAATTTCTGAATGCCGAACTTCGTATTCAAATAATTCATCAGGACTTAAAACTTTCGCCATTTCTTCGTGTTCCTGACGTTGGATTTTTTCTAATTCCTCCTGATCATCCTGGTCGAAATAGCCTCGCGCTTTCCGGTGGATTTCCTGCTTCATTTCCTGAAAATTTTCCTGAATGGTTTGCAATGAATCTTTTTTTTCCTGTGGCAGCGACTCCATAAACGGGTCATCGCCCGAATCCCAGCCATTTCGTTTGGCCCTTTCTTTCCAGTAATCAATCCCGAGCAATTCTTTCAGCAGCGCTTTCTTTTCTTTTTCAAAACGCGACACCGCTTTGCTAAATTCGGCATTATCACCTCCCCATCCATGAGAATTTTTCCAAAACGGCTGTTCTTCTTTTTTTCGCAATGGCCTCAACTTCTTCGCATAATATTTTTCCACGTCGGCGATGATGATGTCGCGGATGGTTTCTTCGGGGCAATCAATCGCGCGCAAATTCGCGATATATTTTTTGTAATCTTCCGACTCAACGGTTTCCCAATTAAATTTCGGCGCGGCGTTCGTCACGAAAATTGTTTCGATTTCCCCGTGGCTCTTGGAGGATAACTGGTTTTTTTTCGAGATTGGTTTGGTAGAAAGGGCAGCTTTCGATGAAACAGACGGAGAATTCTTTTTGAGCATGTGAGCAATCCCGGCGACGAGCGCGAGATTTAAAATGATGGAAATGAAAATAATTTTTTTCATAAATTAGCGGAAGAAAAACCACAGATGAACACAGATGGACACAGATAAAAACGAGCCGAAAGATGTTCGTTTTTGTGCGCAAAACAATTCCAAATTGGAATTATAACTTCCGCTTCAAACATGAACAACAACTTCCGGCATCTGTGTTTATCTGTATCCATCTGTGGTTAAGGTTTCTGATTATTCGGCGCGAGATTGCGAATCCACCAGCCGCCGCGGTTTTTATATTTTTTCAATCCTTTTGCGCCGAGGTTTTCCGTGATGCTGTTTTCCGTTTCGGTTTGAATGGCTTTCCACGCCTCATTGCGTTGGTCCTGAGTCAGCGTTTTGTCCTGTTGAATTTTTTTCACGGCATCTTCCGCCACTTTTTTCATTTCATAAATATTGGCCGCCGTTTCTTTCGGCAAACCTTGCCGCTCCGCGAGACGCACCAGCTCTTTGTAGGAATAATCCTGGTCGCGTTTGTATTCGGCAAAACGTTCATTGCCTAACAGTTCTTTGACTTGTTTATCCGTTTCCTCTACGGCTTTATTTCTCTTTTCCTGCGCTGCTTTGTCATCAGGATCGAACACGTAATCCAAGTCGTCTTCGCGCGCTTTTTTGATGTCGTAAATATCGCGAAATTCTTTTTCGCTGGCGTCAAAAACATCGAGGTCGGACTTGAGCTGCTGGGCCGTTTGCGAATTGCGCATATCATATTCCTTCAATTCTTCCGGGGTTAAAAACTGACCCATTTCCGCCGACTGTTTTTTTTCCAGCTCGCGCAATTGTTTTCGATCATCGTCATCCTGGATACCATGATAAAATTCTTGTTTTAATTCCTGATATTTTTCCTGAATTTCGCGCGCTTGCTCCTGTTTTTCCTTGGGTAAAAAATCATACGTCCGCGCCCAATAGTCCACGTTGCCGGCTTCTTTCTGCGCTTCTTTTATTGGATCAACGCCGAGCAGTTCGACGAGCAGCCCGCTTTTTTCTTTTTCCAACGCCTTGGATTTTTTTTGGATTTCGTAATCTTCTTTGGAATTCCAGTTTCTCGTTTTCCAATAAGCGCGGGAATTTTCTGGATTGCGCAGCTCCCGATAACGCGGCGCAAAAAGTTTGTTCACCTCGGCCACAATGATGTCGCGAATCGTTTCCTCCGGGCAACCAATCTCGCGCAAGCCGACGATGTAGGATTTGAAATCTGCCGATTCAATTTCGCGCCAGGAAAAATTTTCCGGCGGCAGATTCGTGGTGACGATATTTTTTTTGACCGGCGCCGTTTTCGGGAATTTATGAAAAAAGCGCGGTTTATTTTCCGGCGCGCGAGTGGAAACCTGTGGCGCGAGCGGCGCAGATTTATTTTTATAAATAATTCCCGCCGCCACGAGCAATCCTAGATTAAGCAAAATGGAAATAAATCCTAAGGTTCGCGACTTCATAAATAGTTGAGGCGATTTCTCCGGCGAGAGCATTGGTAAAATTCCGCCCTTGAGCAATATCTTTAAAGAAATATCGCTTAATGACCAAACAGTTTCGGGGAATCACGCCACACACCAGAGTAGCAAACTGTCGCCTCTGCTCCGACTGCGAGAGCAAACCTTGTAGTGATTTTGAGTGAACGAATCCTGGCGCGTGTAGTGTCACCTAGCGTTTGGCGAGACGGTTGCCGACTGTAAGCAGCGCCCAGCCTGCTAGAACAAAAGTGACGGCGATGCCCAGGGCGTATGTCGCAACCCCGCCATAGCCACCGACATTGGCGGGGTTAAGGAACGGGTACGGGTACCAGCCGATGTTTTTGCCGCGCAGCAGGACGTATCCCAAATAGACGGCAGGAAAAACGAAGGCAAGAAGGAGATGCTTCGCGTTCAGCCTTGTGACTGGCGGGTTCACCGACCAGTCTAGAACGATAGCTATCGGCATGATGTAATGGAGCATAATGTTAACCCAGGGGAGCAACGATCCAAGGTCAGCATTTCTGAGCAACACGGCGAAAACAAGACCGACCACGACCATGTTCACGGCCGAGACGAACCTGGCTAGATCCGTTGACCGGCTGTGGTTCGAGGGCGGTTTGAACACGCTCAATAGCAAGACCGAAGCGGCAAATAGGTTTGAGAGATTGGTGAAGTAGCTGAAGAAATTGAGCGTACTGAAGGACGCATCGATGTGCACCCCCAGCTGTTGGCCGATCGCTACGATAGCTATTGCAGAGAGGCCTGCGCGCATGAGTGAGAGAATGGAGGGCTTCATTGGCGTGTCGGACGTCTAACGACCCTAGCCCAGCGACCCGGGCCGCGGGACGCGTGGATTGCAACCAGAGCGCGATGGTCGGGTTCGCTGCAGCGCATTGTTAGTTGTTCTGTTCATTGCCGCGAAGTGATCGAGGAGTGAGGCAGAGAACCAGCCCGGTAAGCAAGAAAAATGCGGTACTCGGCTCGGGAACGGGTTGCACCGGGTTGAAGGCGAGATCATCTAAACCGATTGTCCCGTCGAATCCGAATCCCGCAGAGTTTTGACTAACCCGAACGGAATGAATGTTGGGAACAGCCAATGTCAGTGTCAGACCTCCTGCAGTGTCGCTCGCCGTCACGGATCCAATGAGCTGACCTCGAATGTCAAATCCGTCGACCGTTGCAGTCGCGCCGGAAAGCGGGAGTGTATCGCCACGAATCTGAACGAAATCGGTGATTGCCGGCACGAGCGAATTAGCAGGGTCAAAAAACGTTATCCAAACGGGTGTTCCGTAACTTAGATTACCGGCTGAGTTAACGCCGCCGATCACGTTGGGCATACTGGTCGTGGTCTCGCCAGGGCGAAGGCTAAGATTGACTACGGCGACGTAACCTACTGCAGAGGCGAACCTCGCTCCAGTTGTTGATAGCAATTGATTGGAGAGACGGTTGGCTGTCGGAATAATGGTCCCGGGGTTGTTGGGCATTCCGGGAAGAGAATCAAAGTTGATTACTGTTACCGCTTGGGCAGGTGCGCAAACGAGCGACGAGAGTGCAGCCATCAGCAGGATTGAGCGGGAAACGCGATTGATCGCTGATGTATTCGGTCTGGGCTTTAGATGAGGGTTAAGGTGGTGTAGTTTCATTTTGTATTAAGGTTGATCTAATAAGCGCTCAGACGGCTAACGCCGAAGCCCTGCGACCCGGCCCACCTGGACGTTCGATTGCAACCTGGACGCGATGGCCGGGTTCGCTCCGGCGAGAGTCTGTGTGAAAAGTCGTTCACGGTTTGAATATGATGTTTTCTGGTACGTCGGACAAGTCTGAATCATCTGGCTGGAATGCGACGTGAGCAAAAGTTTTTGCTGCCGGAAGCGGTGGAGGATTACCTTGCCTCCTAGTCACGGGCGCGTTTCACGTTGCTCTTGTGGGCACGCTCCATTTGGGTTCGGCATTAGGGTCATTCAGATTCTACGGTTGAATTACGGTTACGGTCACCTTGCGTCCGAGTTGCTTAGCGATTTGTTCAATCATGTCTTTCTTACGTTCGGTGGACGAATGAGTGGAAAGGTATTTGTCGCCGAACTTTCGGTGTTGGTAAGTTGGGTGCATTCGTGGGCTGATAAGTGGCTCTCCGTTGTCAAGGTAGCCGAGCTTCTCGATGCGGTCGATGCCAAGCTCTTTGATGGCGAGTGCAAACGTGTCCGCCGCGAAATACTCCTCAATCTCTGGCCCGTCAGCAAATCGGACGCGGAGCTTGGTGTTCTTGCGCCGCTTGGTCTGCTTCGATTCAGGCAGAGCCTTGATGCTAAAATTGCGACGGTACGTCACATCAATGCCCGCCTGCCACTCGGAAAGTAATGTATCAACCTTCTTGCGGAACTCATCAAGTCGGTGGCCGACATCGCCGAGTTTTTGCGCTTCGCTGTAGTCACGCGTCTTGAAAGCGGCTGTGCCGCGTTCCGCAATCTTATCCGCCTCAGTTTGGATCTCATCCATGATAATCTCGAAGGCGGCTGCAATTCCGTCGGTGGCTGTATGTTCGGTCTTCATTTGTATGGTGATGGTTGGGCTATTGTTTTGGAGCATGCGTCGCAACCTCTCACTAGTGTTTGGCAGAATTTTTTCTGCCTATTTCTTTTCGGGTTTGTTGTATGATTTTCATTTTCTTGGGGTGAATAAAGTGAAACCACTCAACTATGCTTGGAATGATTTCTCCTGTAAAGCCAGAATATCAGCTACCGTGACGCACGGAGCGGTTCGCTGCAGCGCGAGCCTGTGTGAAAACTCCTTCACACGATGATGTGGAGAAAAACCGAGTCTCACATTTGAGTTATAGGACGTTTTCACGACATGGTTAAGGTGTTTCCAACCTGTTTTTCATTCTTCAAAATGAACATTTTTGAGTTTTCACACAGGCTGGCGCATGGTTAGGCGGCACGGTTATGGTACTCTGATGATTCGGTAAAATCGCTGTTCCATCCCGTTAATACCGTCGGTTACGCAGTTCGTTGCTGTGCCGAGCATCGGCGAACCAAAGTTGAACCAATTCGTTCCCGAGAGATTCGTCCGATACTGGACTTGATACATTTGGTTGGTTCGACCGGGCCAGCAAATGTCCACGGCGGAAAAGTGAATGCTTGCCAGCAAATCCGAGCTGTCCACCAGCAAGACATTGTCCACAAAGCTTGCATTATCATCGGTCACGGAGGTGTCCTTAAAACTCAACCGTGTTACTGCGGAATCTGCGACAAAGGAAAAGGTTTGGCGTGTCCAATTGATGTTCGTTACGGGAGCAAGGGGGGTCAGATTCGTACTCAACAAAGTCGAAGCCCCTGTGAGCGCGGAATACTGCTGACGGCCCACCCCGGCGTTGCCATTGGTAAATCCAGGTGATTCAAAACTGCCGTTGAGGATTAGGTTCGCTTTGGCTCGAGGCGCAAGGAACGATACAATTACAGTCAAGAGCGTGAGAACAAGTGTTGGAGTAGTAATGGCGCGACTGTAAAGGAATGAGAAACGGTTGTCCAGCCTGAGATGATTGTATCCTGAGCCTAGCATTGAGAAAATTCCTTTCTCGCGCAAGACCACAAATATCAAATTCAATTAACCGCAGAGACGGAGAGGCGCGGAGTGTTAAGCCAAAGAGAAATTTTTCCTCTCAGCGCCTCTGCCGTTAATCTAATCCCTCGCGGGTTTTCTTATTCCCATAAAAATCGTTCCTGTTAAATTTCCGTTCGCAAAAAATTTATGAATCTCACTCGCGCAGCTTACGGAACCTGGAACGGCGGTCGCTTTATGCATTACGGCGAACCGCTTTCGGACGAGCGCTGGATTGGTCTCGTGCAATACGCCTACCAACGCGGCATTCGCACTTTCATGACGGCGGATGTTTATGGCAGCGGCCAGGCGGATGAATTGCTCGGGAAAGCGCTGGCCGGTTTGCCGCGCGATTCTTATTGCCTCGTCGGCGCGGTCGGCCACGATTTTTATTCCGGCAAACGCGACGGCGCAAAAGGTTTTCCGCGCTTTACCAATTCGCAACTTCGTCCGCCGAATCAATTCGCTGAATATTTAAAAATGGCCACGGAGAAATCGCTCGCGCGTTGTCAGACGGATCATTTCGATTTGCTCATGCTGCACAATCCAGATTCGGTCGGCTACACCAGCGACGCCGTTTGGAATGCGATGGATAAATTGCGCGAAACAAAACTGACGACGCAACTCGGCATCGCGCCCGGCCCGGCGAATGGTTTTACGCTCGATCTAATTTTGAACTTTGAACGATTCCGTCCGCTGCTCGATTGGGCGATGATTATTTTAAATCCGCTCGAACCGTGGCCGGGCAGTCTGGTTTTGCCGGCGGCGGAAAAACATGAAGTGAATTTGATTACCCGCGTGGTGGATTACGGCGGAATTTTTCATGACGACGTAAAACCGAATCATAAATTTGGCGCGCAGGATCATCGTGCGTTTCGTCCGGCGGGTTGGGTCGAAGCTGGCAATAAAAAAATGGAAAATTTTCGGACGATTGCTGAGAAGAATAATTTAACCATGCTGCAACTCGCCTGCATCTGGAACCTTTCGCAGCCTGCCGTGAAAAGTGTTATCCCAACTTTGATTCAGGAAACCGACGGCAAACCGATTGAAACCAAAGTGGACGAACTCGCGGCGTTGCCGGAAATAAAACTGACCGCTGACGAATGTGGATTCATTTCCGAAATCGGCGACAACAAAGGTTGCATGCAATTAAAAGGGGCGAATCGCGGTCACACCGGCGAACCGGAAGCGGACAAATGGAGCGTGACGCCGGATTTGGAAGCGGTGGGAAAACGGTGGAGCATCGATCCGAACAAGGATTTAGTTTATACACATAACAAGACGGAATAAATTAGACCCGATGCTCAGGATTTACAGGTTTCATTTTAAGAAGCCTGCGGTTGTTCATCGGTTACGCCGCGGCTCATGCGAAAATCGAAATCGATGTCAACCGATTCTGAAATCTTTTCTTAATCGTAATTTGACCAGCTAAAGTAAATCGTTTACAACTTACCAATGAATCTCACCGCTGTCATTTTTCCTGATTCCCAAAGCGAATGGTTGGTTGCCCAAAATCCTGAAACTGGAACAACGACGCAGGGAAAAACAGTTGACGAAGCACTTAGGAATTTAAAGGAAGCCACAGAATTGTATCTCGCAGAATTTCCGTTACTACCCAAAGGCCGTGCGATTGTTACAACATTTGAAGTTGCCAATTCCTAATCTCTCCAATGGCTGATGCCAAAACATCCTGATGTTTCTGGCGAAGAAGCCGTGCGAGCACTCAAACGCCTCGGTTTCGTTTTTCTTCGGCAGCAAGCCGGTGTTACTCTCGAAGAGTTTATCGAAAATCTCTGAGCCGATTTCATGCGTACCATTTATTTCGATTACAACGCCACCACGCCTTTGGATTCCAAAGTGCGCGAAGCGATGCTGCCGTATCTCGACGAAATTTTTGGCAATCCTTCCAGCGTCCATCACGTTGGCAGAAAAGCGCGCGCCATTCTGGACGATGCCCGCGATCGCGTCGCAAAAATTTGGCGCGCCAAACCGAGTGAAATTATTTTTACCAGCGGTGGAACCGAGAGCAGCAATCTCGCGATTTTCGGTGTCGCCCGGCATTTGCGCGATAAAGGAAAACACATCATCACTTCTCAAATCGAGCATCATGCCGTATTGCATTGCTGCCAATATCTCGAAAAAACAGAAGGTTTTGAAATCACTTATTTGCCGGTTGATGCCGAAGGTTTTGTTTCACCAGACGATTTAAAAAAAGCCATTCGCGCTGACACGACTTTGGTTTCGATCATGGCCGCTAACAATGAAACCGGCACGATTCAACCGATTGCCGAATTTGGAAAAATTTGTCGCGAACGCGGCGTGCTTTTTCATTCTG
>JALYXC010000579.1 GCA_030947315.1 Verrucomicrobiota bacterium
AGCCGCGACATAAATCACCATCGCTTTATAAAACGGTTCGAGATGATTGAAGAAAAATTCTTCACGTCCTTTTTTTAATTCGCGCAAAAGATTGTTCGATTGCAACCAGCCGCGATATTCCGAAACGGCTTTGTTAAAATCCGCCGGTTGATTTTTCGCGTAAGCGGAAGTTATTTTCGCGAAATAATTTACGGCGGGATGAATTTCATTATCGCGCATGGATTCCATCAAGCTGCTGCCGACATTTTTCCACGCATCGCGCGGCTGTCCGGCATTCGGCGGAACTGCAAGCGGATAGCCAAATTTCGACATCGTTTGATAACGTCGAAAAAATCCGGCGATGACCTGCAAATCCTGTTTATCAAATTCTTTTCCGGCTTCGCTCTGCTCCAGCGCGGCGCGTCCGAGCGGAATTGTTTCCTGATAAATTTCGAGTTCGAGGGGAAAATCTTTAGCGCCTTCCGGCTGCAAACTATTTTTAATGCGATGAAATAAAATCACGCTGTCGTAGAGATGCATCAAATCTTTTTGAAACGGCGTGCGCAACTTCACTAGATCTTCTCTGGGTCTCCCATTTTCATCCAGCTCCGACTTAATGAGACTCTGCGCCTGCCGTTCGATTTGCTCCAATTGATTGGTCAAATCGTTGAAAGAATAATATTCGAGTTTGGCATTTTGCGTTCCGAGCAGCCCTTCCAAATCGGGATGTTGAATGCGAAAAATTTTTCGTTTGTTGGCTTCGTCCGGTTTGGTTAGCGCTTCGAGCAACCATTCACTCGCGCTTAAACTTTTTTTGTCTTCGGCGCGAGCCGTTGATTTTCCGCTCATACTCAAGAGCGCATTTTTTCCAACAGAATCAAAAGGCTGGATGCGACCATTAAGCAAAACGGGCAATTCGCCAAATTCTTTGATGCGAAAATTATTTTTATTTTTTGCCGGAGCGAACGCGGATAGAATCCACGCGGCAAAAATGGCGGTTAAAACCCAGGGAAACCATTTTTTCATGAACGGCTCCTTTTGCTTGCGATTTCTGGCTCAACTTCTCGAGAAGAAATTTTTGGCGTCGCGATATTTTTATTTTTTTGCGCGGTTTTTTTTCCGAAGCCAATCAAGTGCATTAAAAATTGAGTGAGCAATCCAAGTCCAATAATTGAACAGGCCAGATACGGCGTAATCGCGGCAGGGTTTTTCACCACTTGCAAAACCGTGACTTTGTCGCCCGGCTCGAAACCGCTTTGATAAAAAGTTTCGCCCGCATGGCGCAACGGATTATTCATGAAAATCCGAACGTCGCGGTCATCGCCGGTCTGCGGATTTTTTAAATGAATTTTGCTGGAAAAATTTTTAGGAATATCTGTGCCTTGATAAATATCGTGTTTAAAATCAAGCAGAGTGACGCTGTAAGGTTTGTAATAACGGATGGGGCGCAACGCGATTTGATACTTCCGGCCGTTGTGTGAAAATGTTTGCGGCTCCTCGACATTTCCCAAAAGATTTTCCACTTGCTCTTGCAACAATAATTTCCAGGGAAATTTCGTGAGCCAGGTTGAGACCGCCCAATTGCCGATGGCGCCTTTGTCAGAACTAATTTCCACGAGCGCGGCAGGTTTATTTTCATCATCCATCGCCGCAGTCGGCGGCGCGGCGGAAAATTGCAGCCGCTGGCCGATGCCTTGCGTCGCTTTGATTTTATTTCCTCCAGTTTCCATCGGTCCCGCCGGACGAGAATTTTCAAAATAATTTTTCAGGCGAATCGTAAAAGGCAATTTCGGGTCGCGAATTTCCTTTTGCTTAATCAATAAATTTTCAGGAATGGCAACAACTTCATCGCGGTCAGGATTGGTCACGTCAATAATGGCCAATTCATTTTTGCGCGAATCTTCGGCATAGTTGCGCGATTCGCCGACGGGAATTCGCATGTTGCTTTCGATTTGAAAAAGTTCAGTGAGAAATTGTCCAACGAGCAGCAAAATTAAACCGCCGTGAATTAAAAAGATGCCGATTTTTTTTCGGGAGAGGGAAAATCTTTTAATATGCGCGGCGATTAAATTAACCAGCAAAATTCCGCCGAGCAGCCAGCCGCCGGGCAGAATGGGAATTTTCCAGTTCGCGCCTTTGGGCGACCAATAAACAAACAAACTGCGAAAATATTCCGACTGCGCGACGTAAAGTCCAAGTTTGACTTGCGCAAGTGTGCCGACAAAAACAAGGAGCAACGCCAGGCCGAGAAGAACGACCGTGAGCCGCAGCGATGTGAAAAAACTGAGAAGATGACGAAACATTTGGACCTAATGATTCTGGGAAGTTTCATTAACACCCTGCTTTAGCTGGGTGTTTGTGCCACAGAGTTGTCCAAACCGTTTTAACGGTTTCCGCGTGAAAAGAAAAAACCGTTGAAACGGTTTAGACCAAAATGTCGCGCATTCCACCCAGCTAAAGCGGGGTGTTAATGAGACATTGCCGGGACTGTTTGAAATTTTTCTAGTCATTTGGATAGCGAACCGTCTGGACAAATTTCAGGAACGCTTCTTTTTCCTGCGCGACAGTTTTTTCATCGCCCATCAATTTATAAAACCAGGTTTTTTCGCCGCGACGAACGGATGCCGCAATCAGCCGTGCGGGTTGACCGGTTTTGGCGCTGATGCCTTTCATGTCTGCCAACATGGCTTTGCCGCCGAGCACGCCAATCGAACTCGTCAATTTGGGCAAATCAGATTCTTCAACCGCCTCAAGCTGCAATTGCCCGCGCCACCGATTCACATTCATCAACGCGCCGCCGACATCGCCGGGAAATGCGCTGATGGAAATGTTCGCTTTTCCATCGACCAAAAAACTTTTCAAAACCATTTCGGACGCGGGGAGAGGTTTCCAATTTGTGGGAATTTCCCATGTTGGTTCAATGGAATTAATCTCCTCGCCAACTGCCGCAGGAATTTTTTTGGCATTCGTGCTGACTGGTTTGGAAATGGAATCGGGGAATTCGTCTTTTGCTGCCGACTTTGAAGAAACTTTTTCCTTTGGAACGGAATAGGTTTTTATTTCTTCTTTGCCACAGCCGACAAAAAGAAAACCCGCCAGCGTTATCACAGCAACGCCGGTTATTCCGGAAAAAATTTCAGATTTCACTTTCATTGAATTTAATTAAACAATGATGTTAATATTAGACCTGCTCAACTTTCAGTTTGTCGCCCGTTATCTTCCGAGCAAGGTTGAAATGTGAATCGCGGCATACCACTACCAAACTGGATCGCACCGCGACGACCACGACGAACAGGTCGTTGCGTGGAATCACCAAACCTTTGGAGCGAAATTGTCGTTCCAGAATGGCCGCTTCTTTCCAGTCATTCGTTTCAAACGGAAAATGATGACTCATGGCAAAAGCCTGTTGCAAATCGCTTTCTTCATGCGATTTCACTCCGCTCAAAAGCTCGAAATAAATCGGACAAGTGTAAGCGGCTTCATCGAATTCCAGCAAACGCGCAACTTGATGTTTCACCTTTGCATCTCCTTTAGCCCGCAAAAATTCCACCCACGCCGACGAATCAATGAGCTTCATAGACGTCGCGAGATTCAAGCTCCTCGTTCGTCAGGGGGTAATCGGTCTTCCCCGCCAAAGCGCGCTGGATAAACTTTCTCTTTTCCTGCATCCGAATATAGTCCGACAAAGCCCTGCTGACGGCAGGCGATTTCTTCTTTTGGCCAGTGACTTGTTGAATTTGCTTTAATTCTTTTGCATCAATCTCAACAGTAATTCTCATACAATCAAGGGACAATAAGATGTAAAATTTATTTCACAAGTCAAACTTTAAGAAAAATTATTTTCCTACGGCCATGCCCAGCAAGAATTCAATATTGCTGCCGGTCTTTTTTAATTTGCCCAACAATAACTCCATCGCTTCCACTGGCGGCACGCCCGTGAGCGCACGCCGCAGCACCACGACTTTATTATATTCTTCAGGATGATAAAGCAGCTCCTCTTTGCGCGTGCCGGAAAGCTCAACGTTAATCGAAGGAAAAATACGCCGATCCACCAAATGCCGGTCCAGATTCACTTCCATATTTCCGGTGCCTTTGAACTCTTCAAAAATAACTTCGTCCATGCGCGAACCAGTGTCCACCAGCGCCGTCGCCATAATCGTGAGCGAGCCGCCTTCTTCGATATTCCGCGCCGCGCCGAAAAAGCGTTTTGGTTTATGCAATGCATTGGCATCCACGCCGCCGGAAAGAATTTTGCCGGAATGCGGTTGGACGGTATTGTAAGCGCGCGCCAAACGGGTGATTGAATCGAGCAAAATCACCACGTCCCGTTTGTGTTCGACCATGCGTTTGGCTTTTTCGATCACCATTTCGGCCACTTGCACATGTCGTTCCGGCGGCTCATCGAAAGTCGAACTGATGACTTCCGCCCCTTTGCAGGTGCGTTCCATATCGGTCACTTCTTCGGGACGCTCATCAATCAGCAGAATAAATAAATACGACTCCGGATTATTTTTCAGGATGGCATTGGCCAATTTTTGCATCAAAACAGTTTTGCCGGTGCGAGGCGGCGCGACGATCAAACCGCGCGTCCCTTTGCCAATCGGGCAGACGATATCAAGCACGCGTGTGGAAAGTTCATCCGGGGAAGTTTCGAGCAAAAAACGTTTGTTCGGAAAAAGCGGCGTGAGATTATCGAAATGCGTTTTGTCCTTGGCCAGATCAGGTTCAGCCGTGTCAACCGCTTCAACTTTCAGCAGCGCAAAAAAACGTTCCTTATCTTTGGGCGGACGAATTTGTCCGGCAATTAAATTTCCCGTTTGCAAATCGAACCGGCGAATTTGCGATGGCGAAACATAAATATCTTCCGGACAAGGCAGATAATTGAAACTGCGCGAGCGAAGAAAACCGAAACCTTCTGGTAAAATTTCCAAAACGCCTTCGGAAAAAAGAATCCCGCTGCGCTCCGCATTTTTTTGGAGAATATGAAAAATGACTTCATGTTTGCGCATGGTGCCAAAGTTCTCGACGGCCATTTGTTTAGCCATGGCATTGAGTTCGGCCATGCCCATGGCTTGCAATTTAGCAATGTTCAAAGAAGCGGCCGGAGCGATATGATCCTGGTTATCGCGCCCGCGCCCGCGGGAATATTTTTCATTTTCCTCCTCTTCGCGGCGCGCTTCTTCGCGATATTCCTCTTCGGTTTTTACGGGACGCGCGAAATTGTCCGCCTGTTTTTCCGGCGCCATTTCAAGTGGTTCCCCATCATCCGCCGGCGGAGGGCCGTTTTCCGCGGCGGCTGGCATCAACAATTCGGAAGAAGGCGCGATTTCCGAATCGGTTATTGCTGAATTCAGTTTGGGCGCTTTGGGCTTGGTAATTCGTTTGGTGGCAACTCGAGGCATAAATAATTTCTAGTTTTGTTTAAATTTTAAAAACAGTGGCAGGCTTTGTGGCTGGACACGTCTTTGCTTTGATGTTCTTACCGCTGGATTTGTTCAATCCAAATCAGACCAATGGAGGATTTCCAATTTCGTTTTATTAGTCAGGCAAGGAATTACGGTTAATTCGCCGCCAGCTTGGCTCACTTCCGCAACGGCGTCAAGGGTTTTGAGAGAATAAATTCAGGTCCCGAACCTCAGTTATTTTTGCGGAATAGGAAGTGGAGTAAGTTTTCGCGGAGGCGTCTTGGGGCGGATTGGCTGAGAAGGATTTTTCGCGGGTGTTGTGTTTGTCCGATTTTGTGTGGACAAGGAAATCGGCACATCAATTGGCGGCGGTTTGTTCCAATACGCCTTGTCATCGTAATAGAGGGATTTCAACTCGCCTTTGTCCGCATCGACTTCCGCTTCAATTTTCGATTGCAAATCGTCTTTCGCCGCATTTTCTACATTCCAGGAAAACGAATAGCGCGGAATGCCCGCCAGCGCTGGCTTGATAATCTGCGGCGGAAAATCCATGTGAACAAGGTTCGTCGGATAATTTAGTTTAGCAAGTGTCCGCCGCACCAGTTCGATGGCTTCTTTTTCCGTCATATTCCAGTTACCAGTAAATTCCTTAATGAGGATTGGGCGTTGGTCACTAGCAAAGAAATCATCTGGCGCATAAAACCCGTTGACCATGCTATTGCGGTAGATGAATCGCCAGCCGTTGGTAAGCTCAAGTTGAGTGTGCGGCCAACCGCCATTATCAGAGACCTCGAAGCGAGCTACCTGGTTGGTAGTGAGCGGACGGGGAAGATGCAATCCCAATGTCTTGCCATAATCATCCACGGCACGCAAAACAATCGGGAGCAATTTCCAGGCATATTCAGGGTTCGCCGCCAAACTTTTTTTGCGAAGAACCGGGGCTACGCCAAATTTGGGCCACGGGCGACGAAGGTTTGCATTAAAACCGATGTTAATCAACTCAACATGTTTAGCCTCGGCGTCAACCTCGATATCCACTGAAGTCCAGCCGCCTCGCGGGTCAAGCCATTCAATTCGGTAATGCGGCACGATGCCTGTACGAGTCTTTGGCGGCAAAGTGACGCGCGGCTCCTGTTCGGCAAAAACTGCTTCCAACGGAATCTCTAACTTCCTCAGAGTATCTCTCGCCATTTGGACGGCTTCGTCTTTGGTCATCCTGACTTTGCCGACGAACTTCGGAATGTCGTCCGGATCCTGTAGTGTATAATAAGAGTGCGGCGTCTCGAAGTGGTCGAAATAACCCCAGTCAAATCCAAATATCCAGCCTTCCTTAAGTACGAAGCCGCAACCTCCCATTTGACCGTTTCTGTTCTCAAACATTGAATTTGGACCACCTTCGGCTATTGGTTGTCGGGTAACAGGCAGCGGAAGTGGTAATTCCAGTTTTTTTGCCACATCGGAAATGTAAGGCAACATCGCCACGACCACTGCATTGGAAAAATTAACCGTCGCTTCCATCAAACCGCCGAATTGTCCGACGTCCAAGATCACGGCCACCTCCAGTCACCTTTGCGATTGTAATCTAGAGCTCTCATGTCCCTATAGCCATAAACTCGTAGAGCACTGTCGAGTTTATCTTGGGCAACCCAGCCCGCACCAAGGTTAGCTCTATTAAGGGCAGCTACAATAGTCGGGCGCGGAGAGTCATTGACCCAATTGCCCATCCAGAATGACTGGAAGTCGAGTCGGTTATACGCGTTGCCCCAACCTGTTCCGCCCACGGTTTGATTCCATCCGACAAAAACGGAAGGCCGGCGATGTCTGGGGTCATTCTGATAATCGGCTACGCTATTGGTCGCTTTGCCTATTCCGAAAGTGCTTGGCCAATCGCCTGCAGAGGTGCTGCAGCCGTCGAGAAATATGAACCGGAATCGGTTGACTCCGATGTTTTTTTTAGCCTGCTTGATAGTAATAAATGCTTTGCTATTCGGTTCCAGCGCGGACCCTGTGACCAACCCATTCGTGTCAAAAGTATGCCGGTCAGCGCCCAGAGAAGAAGCCCCTCCATGCCCGTGATAATAAAAATTGCGAACGTGGAGGTCGCCGAGCCGAGTAAGAAGGTTTGTCCAGGTTTGGTCCCGTTCAGCCTGGCTATAAACATTGGTTCCGAACTTGAGCGGGAATGGTATTGCATTATCACCAATCAAAAGCGGGCCACCCCAGACGGCATCTATAGCTTCCTCGTATTTGCCCTGCAAATCAGCGGGATAGGCTGGCGCGTCGCTGTACCAGCGGTCTTGGAAAGAGATTATCCACTCGCCGCGATCCGGATAACCTTTCACCGGCGGTGGGGTAGGTCTGGTTATTGTCGGACCATTACCGGCACTGTCAAAGGTAATCTCACTGTAGAAATAAGGGTCCGTCTCAAAGTCATCCCGGTTATTGCCCAAGTAGTCATTCAAATTCCATGTCCACGAAATTTCTCCATTCGTGGTATGTCCCGATCCGGTATTCACGTAGTTTCCCAATGCATCGAAAATATCGAACGACCAATCCGTGTTCGGGTTCGCGGTCTTCGCGTTGAAGGTGTAGGTATCTCCCTGGATTAAATCGTTCCAATCCGGGAAGGTGACTTGATTGGCTACGACGATTGATTTGATGAGATCGGACAATACTAAGTAAGGTGTGTTATCATCGATTTCATCATTAAGCCTGAGAGTGGATCGCAGTTGAATCTGGTAGGTTCCATTGGTTACTCTGTCAAAATAAACTGCCATACCCCAGTTGGTCTCACCGCCGGAAATGTAAGTAGTGAACTCAGCGTAATCGGTAGGTTGACCATTCAATAATACCTCGATGTTATCCACGCGATCCATGTAATCCTTGAAATCAACTGGAATGAAAATGGGGCCGTCAAAAGTGTAGTTCGTGATACTTGCCGGAAAGTCTGGAATATGGAACACACGAAAAAATCCCATACTCGGACAATCACAACCGCCGCTAGTCAAATTCATTGGACTATTCCATTCACTTTTTGTCTGACTCTTTGATTTCTCGACTTCAAAGATCTTCAAATTGTTGGTGTCGAACCCCGGCGGAAAAACGATAAGCGGCACCGGGACTCCAGAATCTTGCATGGCCCACAGTTCGATCGAACCCCCGGCTCGGCGGTTGCCATCGATTCAACGGTGGCCGCACCGAAAGGCGGGAGCAGACAACAAGGAATGATGAACGTCGTGCGATTGGTGCTGTTGGCCGGATAGTTATTCGTCAGAGTTGTCCACGGCGTATTTGTATCGAGCGTTGTCCGATGTTGGATTAAGTAATATTCATTCCCGCTGCTGGGCCAGGAAAGGACAAGGTTCGCGCCTTGAATTTCGAGTCTTTGATCCACGACTGCGAAGGACGGAATGGCGAATGACAGAATAAGCGCCGCCATAATTAATTTTTTGTAAAGGATTTTCATATTTGTGAATGTAAGATCCATCTTTTCAAATGGAAGAATATAATCTTATCCAAGCGTCGCTAATTCTCGTTGCAGCGTTCAGAGATGCGCCGCAGTCGTTTAGATTTTTCCGATGCTTTCGCCTTGGTCTTGCAACGACATAGAACCAAAAAAAAATTAAGCCGTCAGGAACTCGCGCAAAAAGCTGGGCTTCACCAAACCTATATTGGAATGATTGAACGCGGCCTGAGCAATCCCAGCTTGGACACGGCGAATGCGATTGCAGAGGCTCTGGAACTTTCATTGTCAAAATTAGTCATTGAGGCCGAAGTTATGCGTCAACGCCGCGAATCTTAGAAGCGTTGACGAACTGCAGTAAAATTTGATCTGGAAAAAAACAATAACCATCTCAATAAAGAAACGGAAATCTGTTGGTTAAATCTGCGAACAAGTTGCCTGGCTTCCGGAGCCCACGTCAAACATTTCGTCATAAAATTATTTATGCTCCCAAGAAATGCGGGATTGCTCGCCTGCTCCCCAGCGTTGACTTGCGGGAGCGCGCAAAATATAGTTGGCGATATGGCCGTGCCGGACAAAGCAAGTGCCAGGAAAAAGTTTCTGGATTTTCTTGAGCAAAAACAATTGCGCCTCACTGCGCAACGCCGGGTCATTATTGAAACAGTTTTCAGCACGGAAGAACATTTCACCGCCGAACAGCTTCTGGAATGGTCTCACCAAAAAGATAAATCCGTTTCCCGCGCCACGGTTTATCGCACTCTCCCGCTGCTTACCGAAAGCGGCCTGGTGCGGGAAATGGATTTCGGCAAGGATTACAAATTTTACGATCCCAATTACGCCGAGCATCCCAATCACAATCATATTATTTGCCAGGACTGCGAAAAAATTGTCGAATTTGAAAGCGAAAAAATTTCCAAAATCGAAAATGAAATCAGCCATAAACTCGGTTTTTCGTTGAAGATGCAAAAGCTGCAAATCACCGGCACCTGCGATGAATTGAAAAAATTAGGCGCGTGCAAAAATAAAGGTTGTTGAGAACTTCGCAAAATTGTTTTCAAAAAATAATTGAATCTTCGCGATTATTTTCGTTTTGTTTCTTTCGGCAAAAAAGCGATTTTCAATTTTCCACAAGATGATAATTTCAGCCTATGCAATTGGACAGGCTCACCATCAAAGCGCAGCAGGCCTTGCAGTCCGCGCAACAAATCGCCCATAAATATTCACATCAGGAGGTGGATGGTGAACATCTACTCCAGGCGTTGCTCAATCAGACTGATAGTCTAATCCCATCATTCCTACCC
>JALYXC010000582.1 GCA_030947315.1 Verrucomicrobiota bacterium
ACGTTGGATCATACTGTTGTTCCGTCGTAGAAAGCCCTTTTCTTTCATCGAAAACGATTTCTTCCTGCGGGTCTGAAGCTTTGCGTTTCCGGGGTTTGGGAATTGGCGTAATGAATTCCGCGCGGCGACGACGCTCAACAGTCTTCTGCGTGGGTTGCCCGTGTTCATCCAGTTCCCAATGCCTCGGCGGACACTCATAAGGCGAGTTCAAAATGGGATGATCAAAAAAAGGATTGGACATTTTGCGAGTTCCCGGATGGGGCATTGAAATTCATAGCGGGCATTTTGTAGGCGAAAGAATCACATAGGGTAAATTACTGATGCAAGAGTTTTCCAGATTTTACATCAAGCTTTCTGCACTCGCATCTGGTGGTCTGTTTTGAAAAAAGTTGAATTCCGTCGCGATTGAATCACATTTGTCCGCTCGTTGTGCTCAAAGTTCTCGAACTCGCATTTTGTCGTTACGCCGTCACGGATATGAAACGCGCATAAAAAATTGTTGAGTCGGCAATGAATTTTGAAAAAACCATGACCGCTTGAAACCAAAAGTCTATCTCCAAACAACGAATCCCAGCCTGTTAACAGCGCGACCGAGCCGCGAACGTTTTAATTGCGGGTCAACAACTGGGAATACACCGAAGCCGCGCAACAGTTGGCGCGAAAAATTCTGTCAAACCCGCCTGTTGCCCGCCAAAGCCGCTGTTGACGCCACGCACATCGCCGTTGCATCGGTGCATGAAGTGGATTTTCTGCTGACGTGGAATTGCCAAGCCATAGGCATTCCAACGACAGAGAATCCGTCTCGCACCTTTCGGAGGCAGATGCCACCCAGCGCTGATTCTACGAGGCTGAAATGACTAACTTTTAAGTTTTCTGGTAGTCGGTTTCTGTTTCGGCGCCGTTTTGGCCGCTTCTTCCAATCGGTACGACATTCCGCGGGAGCGCCGTTTGCAGCCAATTTTTACCCGCTGCCGTTCGCGCGCGGCGACCAGATGTTTCAGGCAATAAAAAGAAGAGACTTTCGGCTGCCCGCAAATGGTGCATTTGCCTTGTTTGTGCTTGCGCTTTTGGTATTTGAGTTGCCGCGACATCGGCAAATCGGAGAATTCATCTTTAACTCTTTTTGGCATTTTAATTTTTCATTTTAAGTTTTTCGTCGAGCATCGCCGCCTCGCGAATACATTTTAAATCCCGGCGCGGCGGTTAAATATTTTTCTTCCATTTTAAAATCGCCTCTTTCATTTGTTGGGCAATCGTGTATTTCGGTTTCACATGTTTAGGAATAAATCCCGGTGAAGTTCCTAATAAATCGGTGGTGACAAGGATTTGTCCATCACAATTTTTACCGGAAGCGATGCCGATGGTGGGAATGGGAATTTTTTCCGTAATTTGTTGAGCGACCAGCGGCGTGATCAATTCCAAAACAATGGCAAAAGCGCCCGCGTCATTCAAGGCTTGCGCGTCGGCTAATAATTCTTCCTGTTCGGAAATTGTTTTGCCTTTGACATGATAACCGCCCTCTTCGCGCACATGCTGCGGCAACATTCCCAAATGACCGAGAAAAGGAATTCCTTCTTTCACCAGCGCGCGGACTTGTGCCAAAATCATTTTTCCGCCTTCGGCTTTGATCGCTTCAGCGCCGGCGGAAATTAACCGGCGCGCGTTTTGCACGGCCATTTCCGGCGTGGCATAACTTTGAAAAGGCAAATCGGCGATCAGCAACGCTCTCGGTTGGGCGCGAGCGGCGGCGCGGGTATGATGCTCCATTTCCGCCATCGTCACTTGGGTGGTGTCTTCGTAACCGAGCACGACCATGCCGAGGGAATCGCCCACGAGCAGGATCGGAATATTTAATTCATCAAGCCACCGCGCCATCGCAAAATCGTAAGCCGTCAACACGGCAATTTTTTCGCGACCTTTCATGGCGCGAATTTTGGCAACCTTTTGTGAAGTTAAAATATTTTCGGAAATCATAAGCCGCGAGAAATTTATCGGCGAAAGCTCGCGAGCAATTCTTCCGGTTGCACCGTTGCGGTTCCAATTTTGCCGACCACGACGCCCGCGGCATGATTGGAAAAAATGGCCGCTTCAATCGGCGAGGCACCCGCGGCAATCGCCAGTGTGAATGAAGCAATTACCGTATCGCCCGCGCCGGAAACATCAAAAACTTCCTGAGCCACGGTGGGAATATGAAACGGTTTCTGATTGCGCTGGCACAATAACATTCCATGATCGCCGAGAGTGATGAGCAATAAGGCCGGTTGCAAATCGTTTAAAATTTTTTCGGCGGCGCGCAGGAGATTGAGATCTTGCAATGGATTTTCGCAGCGCGTCTCATCGGGCCAATGAGCCAATTCAAACGCTTCGTTGCGATTCGGCGTAATGAGAGAAAGCCCAGTCAAATTCAATTGATGAACCGGTTTTGGATCCAGGCTCAACCAAATGCCGCGCTCGCGACAAAGCCGTTTTATTTCATTCAACACCGGCTGCGTGACGACGCCTTTTCCGTAATCGCCAATAATAATTGCGTCGGTTTTGGGCAAATGCGATTTCAGCGCCGCGAGCAAACGGCGCGTAATTTTTTCATCGAGGTCGCAACGAGTTTCGCGATCCACTCGCACAACTTGTTGTTGATGCGCCACGATGCGC
>JALYXC010000588.1 GCA_030947315.1 Verrucomicrobiota bacterium
ACGTTGGAGTGACGGTCGTCAGCGGCGGCGCGCGCGGCATTGATACCGCAGTGCATCAGGGCGCCCTGAGCGCCAAAGGCCGCACGATTGTTGTTTTAGGAACAGGCATTAATATTATTTTTCCCACCGAAAATGCCGAATTATTTGAACGCATTTCCGCCCACGGCGCGCTCATCACGCAATTTCCGTTTAATCGAAACGCCGATAGACAATCTTTTCCCATTCGCAATCGCATCGTCGCGGGCATGACGATGGGCACCGTCGTGGTGGAAGCCAATCTCACGAGTGGCGCCCTCATCACAGCGAATATGGCGGTGGAATATGGCCGGCAAGTTTTCGCAGTGCCGGGGCGAATTGATTCGCCGCGCAGCAAAGGCTGTCACGATCTGATCAAAAAAGGAGCCAAACTTTGCGAAGGGGCGGAGGATATTTTGAGCGAGTTCGAATATTTATTTCCGGTGAGCAATCGTCCTGCTTCAGCGGGCGAAACCGGTGTGCTGCCGAGTTTAACTCTTTCCGAAAATGAACAGAAAATTTACGACGCCTTGAGCAATGAAGAATCGAGCATTGACGAAATTATTCGGCGCTGTGGATTGTCCAGTTCCACTGTTTCCGTCGCATTATTTGGTTTGGAAATGAAACGGCTCGTTAAACAACTGCCGGGGAAAATGTTTTTACGAAACGTTTAAGGTTTGCGCCGATCATTTTTATCCTGGCCTTCTGATGACCTGTTGCCGGAAGCGGGTTGACCTTGAGGGCGCCCTTGAATTGCCGCAGGAGGCGCGACGTGAATTTGCGGTTGAACCGGTGGCGCGGCATGAACTTGAGGCGCCACCTGAACTTGCGGAAGGATCGGTTCCACGCGTTTCATTTGTGGGGGAACTTGCGCTTCCATTCGCCGAGGCGCTTGAATGGCAGGCTGTGGATTAGGAACCGAAACCGGCGGCAGTGAGGGCTCAACCTTCGGCTGCTCAATTTGTTTTTGCGCCGGCTGGGGCGGCGTAAAATTCGGCTGTGGTTTGGTAATTATCTTTGGCGTCGAATTCTCCGTTGATGACCTCAAATCTTGGCGGTCAACTTTTTCTCTGAAGATCTTTGGCGCCGCATTTTGTTTCGGCTCAAATTTTGTTGGTGGCTGAACAGGCGCTGGCGGCGACGAACTTGGATTGGGAGAAATGTCCCGCTGCTGATTGAGTTTATTGAGTTCGGCGATTCGGTCCCGCCGGGTTTCACGCGGTGGTTTTTGCGGGTTAATGTTTTCAGTTGTCTCCTGAGTTAAAGCTTTATTCACCGAGGAATTTGGCGGCGCCGTTTTGACTTTTTCCTGTGATCGGTCATTTTTTTGGCCGAAAATCTTTGGCGACGCATTTTGTTTTGACCCAAATTTTTGTTGTGGTTGAACGGGCGCAGGCTGCGATAAAATTGGATTGGGAGAAATGTCCCGATGCTGATTGAATTTATTGAGTTCTGCAATTTGTTCCGGCCGCGTTTCGCGCGGTGATTTTTGCGGGTTAATGTTTTCAGTTTTGTCAGAAGCGGAAGGGAACGGTCTATTCTGGCGCGGCTTTTCAATCGCCGTGCCATTTTTTTCCGTAGAGAAATTTGGCCGCGCCGTTTTGACTTTTTCCTGTTTTAGCCCGCCGGAACGCTCTGTCTGATTTAGAGTGGAGTTTTGAGTAATGTTTATTTCATTTTTATTATTCGAATCGTTTGCTAAAAGCCGAGCGCCTTCTGGCGTGAGAATAGACTTGCCGAACTGGCGTGGTCCAGTTTTGGGATCCGATTTAAAATCACGCTTGAAATCGGGTTTGGAATCAGGGCGTGACTTTAAAATAGGTCCGATTTTTTCGGAGTCGCGCTTTGCTCTATTTCCGGAAAAAGAATTCGCGCCCGCTGAATTTTGACCGGGCGAGGCAGTGAAAGCTTTTCCGCCTTGTGTCGGTTTTGAATCAATCGGCGCCGTCGCAAAATTGGCTGTGGTCGGCGGACGAAAAACCACCAGATTATTTCCGACTCTTGACGGGCGATCCAATCGGGCCGACCCGCCTCGCGCGGTGAGGGACGTTTCGCGCACCGCCACTTTTTGAATCGGTTTGCCCACCGCAGACGCGATGCGCCGATGTCCTATTCCTTCATTGATAATCGTGTTGTTGTTTCCCTGAACGTAATTATTAATAACCGTGCTATTTTGAAAAATATTTCTGGATTGTGTCCGCGGCACGGCAAATCGGTAAGGAGCGCGATCGCAAAAACGGCGCGTGGGAACAAAGGTAAAAAGATCAGCCGTCAAGCCAAATTCAAAATTAAGCCCGACATTGGAATCGAAAAAGCTAAATCCAAAACCTGGGCGAAAAATGGCCGCGGGCGGCAACGGAGCCCACCCGCAATAATCCGAAGAGTAACGCCAACTCACCCACGAAGGCCCCCAAATGTTGTCAGGCGCCCAAACCCAGCCCCGGCGATAATCGTTGAACCAGCGCCCATAATGAAAGGGCGCCCAGCCCCATGAATAATCCGACTGCCAATACCAACCGCAATCGGTATAAAGCCAGCGGCCGCGATCACCGTAGGGCCGCCAATTTGAATTAACGACAACCACACTCGGCTGCCAACACAGACCGTAATCGGCGACCTCGACCCAATTGCCGTAAGGCGCCAGCGTTTCATAAAAATGATTGATGGTAATCGGTTCCGTCGGTGCAATGACTTGGGCCCTTTCTGTAGTTGGTGGCGGAACCAAGGGTGCTGTGAAAACGTTTGTGGCCACGTTTTCCCTGGGGGAATTTGCCGCAGCCACATTAAATTTTCCTCGGTTTACCAGCGCGGTAATGACCGCGTCGGAAACACCTAAATCGGTCAGATAAAGAATTTCTTCCGCGCTCGGATTAAACGCAAAAGTCGAATTGCCAATGTAAGCCAAAAGAACTTCTTCGCTCACATTCGATTGGGCCAATTTGATAATTTCGGCGAGGCCGGGCGACAAATTCTCCGGGATGGCAACGGGAGCGGCTTTTAATGGAACGGCGTTAGTGACCGGAGAATTGTCGCTAATATCAGACTCTGCTTCGGCGACCGGCTCAGTTTGAGCATGGGCTTTTAATCCAGATCCGCAACCGAAAATCGCCACTGTTACGCCGACCACCACGAGAAATTTCAACCGACTCGAAAAACAAGTTTTCATAAATTTTTATTGAGCCGAGAAAGGCGTTGCGTTGAACTTATTTCAACTAAGTTGATTGACCGCTCGCGCTTTCCGCCGATTATTCCGCTCAAATAATAAGACCACGCGGAAGGGTCACTTATTCAAAAATGGTCCAGCGCGAAAAATCATTGCGCACCGACGCGGACTCCTTATATTTCTTTTTTTACGCGAAGGAGAGATGGCTGAGTGGTTTAAGGCACACGCCTGGAAAGCGTGCGTAGGTAAAACTACCGTGGGTTCGAATCCCTCTCTCTCCGCCATCAGATAACGAGAGATTGGATTGACAACGGTGAAAAATAACAGCCTTTTCAAATTATGAAAAAAAGAATAAATATTTTTTTAACGCTCCTCAGTTTGGGCAGCCTGATCGGATGCGCCACAAAAACTTCTCAGGTCCAAGATCGCGCCAGCAGTTATCAAATCAACGCCACTGCGCTGCGGCATTGGGATTCGGTGGCGCGTGAAGTTGCCTGGAAAATCGCGGGACATCCGTTGGTAGCTGGCAAAACCCTCTCTTTGGATCAGCCGGGAAACAGCGAATTTCTTCAAGCCTTTAATCGAATATTGGAGCAGGAGCTTTTGAGAAATGGGATGAAAATCCGGCCACTGCCAGAAGGCCAATTGGTTCTATCGGTTGAAACGCAATTCCTGCAACATGCAGAACAATTTTCTGAAACGACCGCCCGAAAACAAAACGGCCGGCCGGATCCAACTCAATCTGAACTGTTTATTTTCTCCGTCGCGCGCGAAGCGGGTATTCCCAGAGCGGCGGTTAAACAAATTGTTTATGTCAATTCCAGTGAAGCCAGTCTTTATCAACTCAAAGAAGGCCAGACTTTTTCCACCAGTAACGAACCTTAAATCATGAAAAATAAATTTATTGCTCTATTCAGTTTTCTTTTTCTTGTGACGGCCGGCTGCCGAACGGCTTCGGAATACGACGGCGAGTACGGATTTTCGACGGAAAAAATTATCATGCTGCGAAACTACGAAGCCGCCGAAAAACTTGCCACGGAAATGAGATCGCGCGGCGTCAACGAAAGCCATATTTTAATCGTCACCACCCTGGCC
>JALYXC010000598.1 GCA_030947315.1 Verrucomicrobiota bacterium
GTTTGGATTTATTGCCGGATGTTTTGAAAAAACTGGAGTCGAACAAAACGACTTTGCTTTTTACAAATACGCGTTCGCAAACGGAAATCTGGTTTCGCGCGTTGCAGGAAGCGCGACCCGATTGGGCAAATGAAATCGCGTTGCATCACGGCTCGATTGACCACGAGTTGCGTGAGCAGGTTGAAAATCGTTTGCGCGCTGGAACAATTCGCTGCGTGGTTTGCACGTCGAGTCTCGATTTGGGCGTCGATTTTCCACCGGTCGAACAGGTCATTCAAATCGGCGCGCCAAAAGGTGTAGCAAGAATGTTGCAACGGGCCGGTCGTAGCGGACATCGCATGGGCGCGGTCAGTCGCATTTTGTGTGTTCCGGCGCATGCGCTGGAGTTGGTTGAATTTGCGGCGGTGCGCGAAGCGATTGCCGCGCGGGAATTAGAAATTCGTTCGCCATTGGATCGTCCGCTTGACGTGCTCGTGCAACATCTCGTCACGGTCGCGCTCGGCGGCGGTTTTGTGGAATCCGAAATGCGAAAAGAAATTCAAAGCGTATTTTCGTATCGCAATTTGAGCGACCAGGAATGGCAATGGTGCCTAGATTTCGTCACGCGCGGCGGGCAATCGTTGCAGGCCTACCCGCAATTCAAACGCGTCGTAAAATTCAACGACCGCTTTTCCGTCGAAGAAAAACATCTCGCGCTGTTTCATCGCATGTCCATCGGCACGATTACGAGCGACAGCGCGGTGGTGATTCGATTTGTCCGGGGCGGCACGCTCGGCACTACTGAAGAATCTTTTGCCGCGCGATTGAAACCTGGCCAACGATTTGGTTTTGCCGGACATGCGCTGGAATTCGTGCGGATGCGTGACATGGTTGCTTACGTTCGCAGCGCGAAAAAAAGTTCCGGCCTCGTGCCGCAATGGATGGGCGGAAAAATGCCGCTCTCGTCGCAACTGGCGAAAGTGGTGCGGAAAAAATTGTCCGAAGCGCGCGAAGGAAAATATCTCGGCGTCGAAATGGAAGCGGCTCGGCCCGTTTTAGAAATTCAAAATAGTTGGTCGAAAATTCCGGAAGAACACGAACTTTTAATCGAGCGGATTCAGCTACGCGATGGCACACATCATTTTATTTTTCCGTTCGCCGGGCGACTCGTTCACGAAGGTCTGGCGGCGTTGCTCGCGCATCGGGTTTCGCAAATTTTTCCAAGTTCGTTGTCGGTTACGGTGAATGACTACGGCTTCGGCTTGTTGTCTAGCAATCCGATTTCCTTGACCGATGCCGATTGGAGAAAAATTCTTTCGCCCGAAAATTTATTGGAAGATTTACTCGCCTGTTTGAATTCCACCGAACTCGCCAAAAGACAGTTTCGCGAAATTGCGCGCATCGCCGGTTTGGTTTTTCAAGGTTATCCCGGTCATTCGAAATCAACGCGGCAATTGCAATCATCCAGCGGACTTTTTTACGATGTCTTCATGCGTTACGACCCTGAAAATCCCCTGTTAAATCAGGCGCGTCGCGAGGTTCTGGAGCGCCAGCTTGAAATCAGCCGCATGAAACAATCGCTCGAAACGATTTCAAAATTTAAAATTCATCTGATGGAAATCGCGCGGCTTACTCCCCTTTCCTTTCCGCTTTGGGCGTCGTTTGTGCAGGCCAATGTCAGTTCCGAAAAATGGACTGACCGCATCCAGAAAATGGCGATGCAACTCGAAGCCGCCGCCGCGAAGGAGAAGAAAAATTGAAGTCGCTGGAAATAAATTGCGCCGGAGAACTACTCCAACTCTTCGCCGAAAAAGCAATTTTTTGGAAACGCGACAAAACTTTGATTATCGCTGATTCGCATTTTGGAAAAGCCGCCGCCTTTCGTCATGCTGGAATTCCCGTTCCCGAAAATGTGACTGCAAACGATTTGCATCGCCTTGATGAATTGCTTCATGAAACCGCAAGTCGGCGATTGATAATTTTAGGCGATTTGCTGCACGCAAAAAACGGACGCAGCGAAGTGATGATGCACGCTTTTCAAAACTGGAGAGATTCACAAGCCGATTTGGAAATCGATCTTGTCATCGGCAATCATGACAAACGTTCCGGCGCGCTTCCCGATTCCTGGAAAATAAATTGGTTTCAAGATTCGTTCGAAGAATTGCCATTCGCCTTTTGTCACGAGCCGAAAACCATCAGCGGCGCATTTACCTTTGCTGGACATATTCATCCCGCGATTTCTTCCAGCCGACAATTTGGAACCACGATGCGCCTTCCCTGTTTTCACTTTTTTAAAAACTGCGCGATTCTGCCCGCCTTCGGCAGCTTCACGGGAACACACACTATTTCGCCAACGCGCGAAGACCGAATCTTCGTCATCCACGCCGGAGAAATTCTGGCGATGCCTTCGATTCTTTTTTAAAAAGGCTACTTCACCGGAGCCGCAGGCGGGCGCAGGTTTCCGGTTGGTCGAGGAAAGAGTTTTTCATCCGCAAGATAATCTTCCCCTCGCGGATAAGTCTGCATCTTGATGTTTGCCATTTCGCGATAATAGTTGGTTTCAACCTGCGTGCAAGACTGGCAAATTGTTGGCGTGGGACTGCCTACCTTCGGACACGGCGCAAAAAATCTTAACCGGTACGCGGTTGCGTCTTTCCGCGACAGTTGCCTGGATAATCACTTGAGCGCGACGGACTTTCCTGCCATCGTTTTGTGATGACCGAAGCAAATAACCCATTTCCAGTTCAGCCGCGCAATAAATCAAATCGAGGAGTTGTATCTGGACGGATAATGTGGCGTGTTCTTTCCGCGATTTTCTTTCTGGCAACCGTCGCCATCCCGGCGGCTGAACCATCGACACACGCCTCCATGATTGTAAAACCCGACGCACTTCAAACGTTATTGCACCCTAACTGTTCTCATTGCCAGATGGAAAGGGTGCGACGCAAACAGGAGCTTCGCGATGATGATCGTGTTCTCTGCTGGTTGCAGGTTCAGGCCGATGGTTACATCAATGATGGCGTCATCCCCATTCGTTTTTTTCTGAATACGTATCGTGTGCTCAGCGATGGCTGGGGTGTTTTCGCCTATGATACGGACGCCGGCTTCGCGCGTGGATTTGTTCCTGATGGCCAACCCTTCCGCTTCCACGGCTGGCGCAACGGAGTCATGGTGATGAAGAGCAAGGACGGCACGCTCTATTCCTGTCTGACTGGAATCGCCTTCGATGGTCCGAGAAAAGGAAATCGCCTTCAACCCGAGCCAACGCTCTTGAGCGATTGGGGATTTTGGCAGAAACGTTATCCCGCCGCCGTCGCCTACAACATGTATGACAAATACAAGCCCGTTGATTTGCCCGGCACACTTAATGAAGATTCTCTCAAGACTCGCGGGCCGGCCGATCCGCGCCTGCCCGCCGACACGATGGTCCTGGGCGTGTGGGACGGAAAACAAGCGCGAGCTTATCCGGTGGACACGCTGAAGAAGGCGGGAGTAATCCACGACATAGCCGAAGGCAAGCCGCGCATTATTCTCTGGTATGCGCCAACTCGCACGGCAGCGGCTTACCATCAGCCGTGGGGCACTTCCGGGATTAAAGGCGACGCCGGGTGGATTTTTAAAATCGATCCTAAAGCCGACGCCGCACCGTTCACTGACGAGAGAACCGCGCAACATTGGGACATCACGGGTCGCTCCGCCGATGGTGGCCCGCGGCTTATCTGGATGGACAGCATTCAGGTCAAATGGTTCGCATGGGCGGCGGAATATCCGCAGACATCGGTCTTCGACGAATGATGGTCTCCTCAGTCCTGCGATTTTTGAGAGGACAAGGAAAGCTCTTGCCGGAAGTTCGGATTAATTCCGGAATTATACGAGAGAATTATCGGTCAACACGCATTAATTACTCATCGGCACGGACAAATCTCAGTTCGACACGGAAGAATCTTTTGGAATTCAAGAAACGCGCCTTCGATGTTTTTTAAGAATTTGAGGCTGAATAATCAAGTCCTTGCGGCACTCGAACGTCTTGCTTCTCCAACCCGGCGTTGAAACGCCGGGCTATTCTCAGATGTTCCTTCGGAACAAAAAAATCCAGCCCAAGTTTGAGCAGGAATAAGAAACACGTCGTGAGTTTTTGATTTCAAATTCAATTTGACCGAATAAATCAAAACGGCTATCTATTAACCGCGTGAATCGCCATTTAAACCTTCGACTGTTACTAAACGCGCTGCTACTTCGCAGCGTGGCAGCAGGGTTTTAATTTCGTTCTCGGAAGAATTTTGAAGACCCCACTGCCAGAAATGGTGGTGGGTTTTTGTTTTGAAATGAAACTTTCCCGCAGAGACGCGGAGGCGCAGAGAAAAAAGGAAATTTTAGTCTTGGGTTTGAAGGCGTTATGTTGAATTAAATTTTAAGAGGAATTTTTATGTTAAAAGAAGCATCGAAAAAATATCGCGCGTTTCCGCCGGTTCATTTGCCTGATCGGCAATGGCCGAATCGTGTCATCGAACGCGCGCCCATTTGGTGCAGCGTTGATTTGCGCGATGGCAATCAGGCGCTGGCTGTGCCGATGAATGTGGGTCAAAAACTGGAGTTGTTTCAGACGCTCGTTAAATGCGGTTTCAAGGAAATCGAAGTCGGTTTTCCATCCGCGTCAAATACGGAGTTTAATTTTAATCGCCGGCTCATTGAAGAAAATCGCGCGCCGCATGATGTCTGGTTGCAGGTGCTGGTGCAGGCGCGGGAAGATTTGATCGAGAAAACGGTGCAGTCGCTCATCGGCGCGAAGAAGGCGATTATTCATCTCTACAATTCCACTTCGCCCGCGCAACGCCGCGTCGTGTTTGGCAAATCGAAAAAAGAAATTATCGAAGTCGCCGTGCAAGGCGCGCAATGGATTAAAGATCGTTTGCCGATGCTTAAAGGGACGGAAGTAAAATTGCAATATTCGCCGGAAAGTTTTTCCGCAACGGAACACGAATTCGCCAAGGAAATTTCGGAAGCCGTGATGAATGTCTGGCAACCCACGCCGCAACGCAAAATGATTTTGAATTTGCCGGACACAGTGGAAGTGGCAATGCCCAATGTTTATGCGGATCAAATCGAATGGATGTGTCGCAACGTGAAAAATCGCGAGTCGCTCACGATCAGTTTGCACGCGCACAATGACCGCAGCACGGGCGTAGCCGCGACGGAACTCGGTTTGCTCGCGGGCGCGGATCGCGTGGAAGGAACATTGTTTGGCAATGGCGAGCGCACGGGAAATCTCGATGTGGTGACGGTCGCGTTGAATCTTTATCAACACGGAATTGATCCAGGATTAGATTTTTCAAACCTCGGTTCGCTCATCGAAGTTTATGAACGTTGCACCGGCATGACGGTTCCGCCACGCCAGTCTTACGCAGGTGAATTGGTCTTCACGGCGTTCAGCGGCTCGCATCAGGACGCCATTAAAAAAGGTTTGGCCGAATGGGAAACTGGCGCGCAGAAAAATTGGGACGTGCCGTATCTCACCATCGATCCGGCGGACATTGGCCGGGAATATCGCGAAGTGATTCGCGTCAATTCGCAAAGCGGAAAAGGCGGCGTGGCATACTTGTTGGAAAGCGAATTTGGAATCCAATTGCCCAAAGAATTGCAACGCGAGTTTGGTCCAATCGCGAATGACGCGGTGGACAAATTGGGACGCGAAGTCAGCGGCGCAGAATTGAAAACGATGTTCTGGCGCGAATACGTCGAGCGCATTTCTCCATGGGAATTGCAGAGTTTTGAAACGGAAAGCAAAAATGGAATCGTGCGTTGCCGCGCAAAATTATTGCATGACGGACAGCTCGTAGAAATTTCTGGCGAGGGCAATGGGCCGTTGGCAGCGCTCGTTCACAGTTTTAGCACCGCTGGCGTTCCCCGTTTTGAAATTACGAATTACAGCGAACATGCTTTGAGTTCAGGAGAAGAAGCGTCAGCGATTTCCTATGTGCAAATAAAATTCGCCGACAGAAAAACCCGCTGGGGCGCGGGAGTGGATACGAATATCGAGCAAGCTCCGGTGAAAGCCGTGCTGAGTGCGCTAAATCGTTTTCTGCAAAGTGCTCAGGGCGCGAAATAGCATCGCGTCAATTTGAAGTTCGAGAGAAATTTTTCCGTAACATTTTCCCGCTTGCTGCGAACCCCTTAGCCAGCCGTCCCCTATTTCAAGGACATTCCATATTTTTCAGCAAAGGCGATTCGCTCCAATGGAAATCTGCCCGGATATCCTTTGTCAGGCTCTTTGGCTTTACCGATGGCCAGCAGCGCGATGACTTCCGCTTCTTCTGGAATGGCAAATTCTTTTTTTACCTTGTCCGGTTCAAAACCTTCCATCGGCGCGGTGTCGTAACCGAGCGCTTCGGCCATAAGCATCGCGAAACTAAAGGAAATCATGACATGTTTATTGACCCACGTTGTCATTCCGAAGCCAGTGATAAAATCAATCGCGCCCTTCATATTTTTTTCGACATTTTCGACATGACCCAACCCGCGCCGCACCCCTTCGTAAAAAACGTCGCTGGCCCATTTTTTCGTTTCTTCTTTCATCCCGAGAAAAATAATGACCGCCGCCGCTTCGGAAACTTTTTCCTGACCGTACGAAACTTTTTGCAAACGCTTTCGGTTTTCCGGTTCGCGCACCACGATGAATCGCCACGGTTGCAGATTATATCCCGACGGAGCTTGTCCTGCGAAATGCAGAATCGTTTTTAGATCATCGTCGGAAACCGAATCGTTCGTAAAATGATTGGTGGCGCGCCGATCTTCTATGACTTGAGAAAGAGATTTCAGATGTCGAACATCGAATTGGACGGCGCGAA
>JALYXC010000600.1 GCA_030947315.1 Verrucomicrobiota bacterium
AACATCGCTCGCTCCCTGGCTCGTCAGAATAATGTTGCCAAACGAGCAAGAGTTTTCAAATTTTCCCGTCACATAACAATTTCCATCATCATCGGCGGCCACGGCATATCCACGTTCTGAACCGCTGCCGCCAATTCGGTTTGCCCAAATAAATTGAGGTTGCGCCTGAACGAATTCGATAAAAGAAAAGAAGACAAGAACGCCCAAAGTGGTGAGTAATTTTTTCATAATTAATTGACAGTAGATTGACTGCATTCCATCGCAAGGCAAGTTTTATTTACGGGGCAATACCCCGTTCTACTCACTAATTAAAAACGGTGCAATGCACCGTGCCTTCAAAGCGAGAAATTACTACTCAGTTGAAACGATTCGGCGCAAACGTGCGTCGGGAACGGGTTGCCAAAAGTTTAACGCAAGAAAAACTCGCCGAAAAAGCTGATTTGAACATTCGCACTTTGCAGAGTATCGAAGCCGGAGGAATGAATCTTCTCGTAACGACAGCCATGAGATTGCAGAAGGCGTTACGGTCTGATTGGAACAGTTTGTTTGATAAATAGCCAAGGTTCCCCAGAGAATTTTGCATTTCTCTATTTAATTTTTTTCGCCATAAAAAAAATTAGAGGACGGCCCCGGTGCAACTGCTGCCGCCGCCTGCGGCGCAGGCCAGACAATGAAAACCAGTTTGGATTTCGCGATTCTCCAAATCGTCCGGTGCGATTGTCCCAAAGGTAAAGCGGACGACCATTTCTCAATTGCATTCCGGCATTTGATTGAAAGCATTTGCGGCCAATGCTGATTTGCAACGTTCGCAAACCGGAGCGGCGGAGATGTAAATTATGCCGGGCCAATTTCTGATCGAACTGGTTCATGGTCTGGCGCGAACATATCGTTTCAATTTTATTATTCAATCGCGCAAACCTTGATTATCGAGTCAGTTGATTTAAACCAACGGCCGCGAAATTATCGGAAGTTAAAAATTAGAACTTCTAAATATTTTCGGTGGGGCGAGACTCCGTCGAGCCGTAACTATTGGGCATCGAGAAGACGCGCGCTAACGATTTTTGTTTTGATAAAAAATGTCTTTACAAACATTAATTATTTTTTTGAAAGCGCCGCGGATCGGTCTGGTAAAAACGCGGCTCGCGCAAACGATCGGCCCGGCCACTGCTCGCGACGCCTACAAAAAATTAGTCGAAACTCTTCTCCAGAATCTCGCGCCACTGGCGGACGTGGAATTGCGTTTTGCGCCCGACGATGCCGCTGCGGAAATTCAACTGTGGAAACAAAAAAATTGGACGATGCGACCACAAGGAAAGGGTGATTTAGGCCAGCGTCTGCAAGCCGCTTTTGCGCAAAATTTTTCAATCGGCACCGAACGCGTCGTCATTATTGGCTCTGATTGTCCGCATGTCACGGCGATGGATATTGAATCGGCCTGGACTGCTTTGAAAACGCATGATGTCGTCCTCGGACCAGCGCGTGACGGCGGTTATTGGCTGATTGGACTACGTCAATTGCAGCCGGTTCTTTTGGAAAATATTTCATGGAGCACAGAAACCGTTTTGCGCGAAACGATCCAGCGCGCCCAAAAATTATTTCTGAAAATTTATTTGCTACGGGAATTAACCGACGTAGATACGGAACCGGAATGGCGCGAGTGGAACAATCAACTTTAAGGAAAAAAAATTGCCGAGCCTCCTGTATTCCCGAGAGAAAACTTGGCAACAGAAAAGTTTTTGCGTATTTTCCCATTCTGTTTTGGTTTGATTTTTTAATCATTGTTCACGTCCAACACGCCAGAAAATGTTTTCACACTTTTATTTAATTCGAAATTTATTTTTGTCGCTCCTGTTGGCTTTTTCTCTCCAAGCGCAAAATGGGGATAAAAAAGATTCCGCGGGCGAAAAACAAATCGCGCCGATTCCGCCCGAAAAAATTCCGCCAGCGCCGGTTCTGTCTGCGGAACAAGCTTTAAAATCTTTTAAAATCGCGTCCGGTTTTCGCGTGGAAATCGTGGCGGCCGAACCGTTGGTGCATGATCCCGTGGCCATGACCTTCGGGCCGGATGGGCGCATCTGGGTGGTGGAAATGAGCGGCTATATGCGCGATCCCGAAGCGCATGGCGAAGATCAGCCTTTTGGAAAAATTGCCGTTCTGGAAGACACGGATGGCGATGGAAAAATGGATAAGCGCACTGTCTTTACTGAAAATCTAGTGA
>JALYXC010000020.1 GCA_030947315.1 Verrucomicrobiota bacterium
GGCTCCATCAGCGCACGCAGGCGCCGATCATTCCCACGCATTGCGAACCGTTGCCGCACGGTCGTTACCGTCTTGTGCTGCATCCGGCGCTGAAGATTTCGCCTAACGACACTGAACAAGAAATCGCCCAAGCTTGCTGGGATGCGTTTGAACCAGTCGTTAGGCAAAAGCCCGCGCCGTGGCTCTGGATGTATAAACACTGGCGTTATATGCCGCCGAATCCGGGACGCGCTTATCCCGATTACGCGAAGGAATCGGCCCATTTCAATCGCCTGCTCGCTCGTGCGCAGCGTTGACAAAAGGCCGCGCCTGCGCTCCTTCCATTCCTAACTATGCGATTTCTTTCCCGAACCTCTTTGCTTGTGGCCGCCGGCGGCGCGCTTTGCCTAACGAGTTGTGAAACCGGCTCCATGGTTTCCGGCGGCGGCAACTACCACGTCGTCGCACATCGGCCGCACAATCCTGATTCCGTGCGTGTGAAAGTTTCGCTCTCGAAACAGAATGTCTACGTGATGGAAGGCGATCGTTGTTTGATGGCGGTGGCGACAACCATCGGCATCGCGGACAAGCCCACCCCGCGCGGCAACTTCACCATCTACCGCAAGGAAGAACACAAACGCTCCGGCTCCTACGGCTTTCGTGTGCAAGGCGATCGCGTTATTCCGGCGACCGCCGGCGCAAATATTCCCGGACGTTATGTCGGTTACCCGATGGGTTATTGGTGTGAATTCGCGCCCGCCTACGGATTTCATCAGGGCTATGTCCATCTGCGTCCGCGCAGTCACGGCTGTTTGCGTTTGAAAGGCGAAGCGGCCGCGAAGTTTTATGCGCTCGTTCATAACGGCACGCCGGTAAGTATCGCCGAGACCCAACCGGAAGATGCAACCTACGCCTCGAAAGTTCAGCGCATCGATGATTCCCGCACGCCCGACCCGCCCGGACGCGTCTCCATTTCCGATGCCGCCTTCCAGCGTCCGTCGGGCCCGCTCCTCGAGGACTAGCTAAAGACGGGCAATGCCCGACAGTTCAACGTGAGCACCAATCTGATCTCCAGCGGCACGACGGCGCGCGAGAAGGTGAACCTGCGTACGCCGGAGGTGATGACGGCCGTGCAGGAGCAGGTCGAGGCGCATTATCGCAGCGACATCGTTGATAAGATCCGTCGCAACGGCGGCATCCTCTCGTTAGGCGATGTCACCGTACGATTGGCCAAACAATTCGGTTTTTGTTATGGGGTGGAGCGCGCGATCGATCTGGCTTACGCCGCGGGGAAAGTCTTCAAGGATCGGCGCCTCTACATTCTGGGCGAAATTATTCATAACCCGGAAGTGAACGATCAAATTCGTAATTTAGGTATTCAAACTATTTCAGCCAAGCCGACCGACGAAGAAATGGAGCGTTTGCAAAAAGGTGATGCCGTGATTATTCCAGCTTTCGGCACGCAAGTGGAGACGCGAAAAAAACTCGAAGCCAAAGGTTGCCAACTGGTGGACACGACTTGCGGCGACGTGATGAGCGTTTGGAAACGGGTCAAACAATATTCCAAAGACGCCGTCACGAGCATCATTCACGGCAAAGCGCGCCACGAAGAAACGAAGGCGACCACCTCGCAGGCAACCGCGAATGGCAGCGGACATTATCTGGTCGTCTTCACGCTGGCGGAAACCGATTATGTTTGCAGCTACATTTTGCACGGCGGCAATAAGCAGGAATTTCTCGAAAAATTTAAGGGCGCCTATTCGGAAGGTTTTGATCCGGACATTCATTTGCAAGCGGTCGGCGTGGCCAATCAAACCACCATGTTGCGCGGTGAAACCGAAGAAGTGCAACGCCGTTTTAAAAATGTAATGGCGCAAAAATATGGCGAGGCCGAATTGGAAAAACATTTTCGTTTCTTCGACACCATTTGCGGCGCGACTCAGGATCGTCAGGATGCGCTGGAAAAATTATTGCGCGAGCCGATGGATTTATTAATCGTGATTGGCGGCTATAATTCTTCCAACACATCACACCTCGCGGAAATGGGCGAAGCAAAATTGCCGACTTACTTTATTAAAAACGCGGCGAAAATGGTTTCTGATAAAGTCATTCAGCATTACGACCAGCATCAGCATCAGGAAATCGAAACGAGCGATTGGTTGCCGCAGGGAAAAATTACGGTGGGCATTACGGCCGGTGCTTCATGTCCAAATAATTTAATTGAAGACGCGATTCGACGCTTGTTTGAACTGCGCGGCATTTCCGTCCAGGAACTTTTGACGAATTAAATATAAATTTTTTATGATGTTTCATGTCACGTTTGAAAAAGCTGAAGACGGTTGGATCGTGGCGGAATGTCCGGCCTTGCCCGGTTGTGTCTCGCAAGGACGAGACGAAAAAGAGGCGGCGGAAAATATTAAAGAAGCAATTACAGCCTGGCTTTGGGCGGAGGACCAAAAAGCGATTTCGCGTCATCCAGAATCAAATCAGCGATCTATCATGGTTGCTGTTTGATTTTAAAATGATCACCAGAGTTTTCATCTAAGAACGTCGTTCGTCATTAATTTCATGCCTTGCACACGCCCGGAACTTGAACAGCGCGAACGCGACACCCTCGCGCCTTACGCCCAATTCAGCGCCGACACGCGCGGGCGAATTTACAAAGAAGAACCGCCTGAGTGGCGTACCCAATATCAGCGCGATCGCGATCGCGTGATTCATTCCCGCGCCTTTCGCCGCTTGGAATATAAAACGCAAGTTTTTCTCAATGGCAGCGGTGATCATTTGCGCACGCGCCTCACCCACACCATGGAAGTCGCCGCCATTTCCAGAAACATTGCGCGCGCCCTGAAAATTAATGAGGACCTTTGCGAAACCATTGCGCTCGCTCATGATCTGGGCCATTCCCCTTTTGGGCACAAAGGCGAAATGGTTTTAAATCGCCTCATGAAAAATCACGGCGGCTTTGAGCACAATCGGCAAAGCGTGCGCATCGTGGAGAAACTCGAACAAAAATATCCCCGCTTCAGCGGTTTAAATTTAAGTTGGGAAGTGCGCGAAGGTTTAGTCAAGCATTACACCGCTTACGATCATCCCAGCAAAAAAAAAGGGTTCGACGCAAAGTCATCTTCCCTCGAAGCGCAAGTCGCCAATCTTGCCGATGAAATTACTTATTACAGCCACGATCTTGATGACGGCCTGGATGCCGATCTGCTTTCCGA
>JALYXC010000033.1 GCA_030947315.1 Verrucomicrobiota bacterium
CGATACAGCGCGCCTTAAATTATAAAAAAAAAATTAATATAATACCACCGGATCGGGCCAGAAGAAGTGGTGGATTGCTTCGCCGCGGTCACGGGCAAGCCGATTTGGCATTATGCTTATCCGAGTAAATTTGAAGATCCGTACGGCTACAATAACGGGCCCCGCGCCACGCCACTACTCACGGAAAATTTTTGCTTCACGTTCGGCGCCGAAGGCAAACTGGTTTGTCTGGATTTTAAAACAGGCAAACTAATCTGGCAACGCGACACCGCGAAGGATTGGGAAATTCCGGAAGCATTTTTCGGCGTGGGCAGCACCCCAATTCTGGAAGAGGATAAATTAATTGTGATGATTGGCGGACAGCCCAATTCCGGCGTCGTCGCGCTCGACGCTAAAACTGGAAAAACGATTTGGGAAAGCGTTGGCGAAAAAAATTGGAACGGCGTGGAAATGAAAGGCTGGCCGGGCGAACGCAAAGTCGAATGGAAACAGTATGAAAAACAAGCCAGCTATGCGACGCCGGTCGCGGCCACGGTAAATGGCCAACGCCGGATTTTTTGTTTAATGCGGCAAGGACTCGTTTCACTGGATCCGAAAACCGGCTCGGTGGATGACAGTTTTTGGTTTCGGGCGCGCGTGGATGAATCGGTCAATGCCATCAACCCTGTCGTTGTCAGCAACGAAGTTTTTATTTCAAGCGCTTATTACAAAAGCGGCTCCGTGCTTCTAAAAATTAAATCCGACACGCAAAAGTTTGTGGAAGTGTGGCGCAGTCTGGTTTTGGAAATTCATTTTACCACGCCGATTTATCAAAATGGTTTTCTTTACGCCTTTAGTGGGCGCAATGAACCCGATGCGCATTTTCGATGCGTGGAATTTCGCACGGGCAAACTCAGGTGGGATCGCGATGAAAGCTGGCCCTCGCACAGCACGAAAACTCCTTCTGCTTACGGCCGCGGCTCATGCATTTTGGCGGATGGAAAATTAATTGCGCTGGGCGAAGGCGGACTGCTCGGTTTGTTTAAATTAAATCCAGAAAAAGCCGAAGAAATTTCGCGCTGGCAAGATCCGCAATTACACTATCCCTGCTGGGCCGCACCGATTCTGGCGGATAAAAAAATTTATCTTCGCGACGAAGACCGTTTGATCTGTCTCGACTTCACCCGATAATTCGGGAAGATTGCGCATGACTGGTTTGTTCGAATCGCTCCAAATTTAAATGCGAGTCTCTGTTCATTTTTATTCCTATTTCAAAGATTTGACCGGCCGCGCGGAAACGCTGGAACAACTTTTTGAAAGAGCGACGATTGCTGATTTATTCCGGCAGCTATCGCAAAAATTTCCGCAGATCGAACCGATGAAAAAATCCATGCTGGTCGCTGTTGGACTTGATTATCAAACCTGGGATTACGTTTTGAGCGAAGGCGATGAGGTTTCGTTTTTTCCACCGGTGCAGGGAGGCTGAGGAAATGCAGAATGTAGAATGTAGAATGTAGAATTAAAAAAATCTGTGACACGCCACCTGACCATTTCTTCTGAGCCGATTAACGAAGCGCGATTAATTTCCCAGCGTAAAATGTCGGCCGGTATGGGCGCCGCCATTTATTTTGCCGGCGTCGTTCGTGATAAAGAAAAGAGCAAAAATATTTCCGCAATTAATTACGAATCCTTTCAAAAAATGGCCGGACACCAATTTCATTTACTCTTCGACGAAATGGAAAAGCGCTGGCCCATTGAATCCGTCCGGGTGGTTCATCGGCTCGGCCTCGTCAAAGTGGGTGAGCCATCACTTTGGGTGGAAATGATCGCGCCGCATCGCGCCGAAGCATTCGCGGCCAGTCAATGGTTTATTGACGAAATGAAACGCGTCGTCCCGATTTGGAAACGCCCGGTTTGAAATATTTTCACTGTCGTTTCCGCCGCGATCCTCTGGAAACCAAATAATATTTCGGACACAGACTCGAGTAGAATTTTTACCTCTCTTTCCTGAGAGTCGGTTAACTCGAAAATGGTTTGCCTTGCTTTTTTTCTCGCTCCAAACTCGCGTTCATGGAAGGCACCATAAAAATTGCGCTGATTGGCGCGGGAATGTTTGGCGGCGATGTCCATGCCCGGGCTTATGCTGATCTGCAATGCGCGGGCATCGCTGCGCAGCTTGGTCGGGTCGGTTTGGACAAATGGGCGCGCGATCTTGCGGGCATAAAATTTGAATTAGTGGCCGTCGCAACGCGCACGAAAAAATCAGCGCAACGCGCGGCAAATAATTTCAAAAGTCTCTGCCCGCAGAATGTGAGCAGTTCTTCGCGCAAATCTTATTTCGGCAAAATTCCCTGGCTCGATGTTTTGCGCGATTTTCCTGATCTCGATGTGATGGCAGTGGCGACGCCGGACAATCTTCACACCGAAGTTATTTTAGCCGCTTTGGAAAATGGCACGCATGTGATTACCGAAAAACCGATGTGCCTTTCCATTCACGAAGCCGATCAAATTATTGAACTTGCGCAAAAGAAAAACCTCGTCGTGGCGGTGGACATGCATAAACGGTTTGACCCGGATCATCTTCGCATTTGCGACGACGTTAAAAACCGCATTGGCGAACCGCTCTACGGTCTCGCTGTTTTGGAAGAGCCGCTCGAAGTTTCGATGAGCACTTTTAAATGGGCCGAGCAGAGTGATCCGTTCAGCTACGTTGGGCCGCATTGGACTGATTTGATTTATCATTATTACAAAAGTAAACCGGTTTCACTCACGGCTGTTGGCCAAAAAAAAAGGCTGATCCGCGATAAAATAAATGCCTACGACGCGGTGCAGGTCCGCGTCGATTTTGAAAATGGAATGAGCATTTCCTTTCACAATAATTGGGTTACGCCCGCGGACTTTGAAGGCCCCGTCAATCAAGGTCATGAAATCGTCGGAACGGATGGCAAAGTAGAATCGGACCAACAATATCGCGGCTTTCGTTATTGGTATCACGGCGGCGGAACGCGCACCGCGAACAATCATTTTACGCGCAAAGTGAAACGGCCCGATGGCAGCGCCAGTTACATCGGCTATGGCGTGGACAGCATCACGGTTTCTTTGGCCGCGATTTGCCGAGTGAAATTTTTCAACGAAAACCGTGCCTCGGTTGCCGGAATTTATCCCACCGCGGAAGAGGCGAGAATCACCACCGCGATTATTTATGCGGCGGCTTTGGTGCGGGATTTAAATTTTAAATATTTGCAGGGAAAAAAAGGAGCGCCCGTCACCGCGCGTTTTGGCCAGGAGGGAATTACCATCGTGGATCCAAATCGAATGAGCGAAGGATTGGAGGCGGTATTTTCAAAAATTTATAACAAGCCCGTTTAAAACAATTAAAGCGTAAGATGATAAGCAAACTAGCCGAAAGGAAATTAAGATCACGAAAACTGAAAAGACGGATCACAAGTAATTCCAGTCCTCAAATCCTCGACAGGGTAAAACTGTCTTGAAATACTCCGCCGCGATGAAACAATCAATTGTCACTTTAGATTTGGAA
>JALYXC010000034.1 GCA_030947315.1 Verrucomicrobiota bacterium
CTGGCACATGGGCACGCTGGCGGTGGGAAATCTCGATAACAATCCGCAACTCGAAATCGTGGTGCCGTATCGCGACCAGGATGGAGATTGGTTTATAGACGCATTTAGATGGAACGGCGCGCACATCTCAGGTTTTCCGTACGCCAGTGGCCACGACGAAATGAATGTTTCACCCACGCTTTACGATTTGGATGGCGATGGAAAAATGGAAATTATTTTCATGCGCGGCAACAGCATCGTCGCACTGCGCGGAAATGGATCCGTGATGTGGTCGAGCACCATCAATTCTTACAACTACATTCCGCAAGGTGGTTTTCAGGCGATGACTTATGGATTTTATATGACGGATAATCCGGGTGTATTTCGACCACAACTTCCGCCCACCGCTGTTTTTTCTTCGCAATTTTCTTCGCCGATCGTGGCGGATTTTAATGGGAACGGCGTCAAGGAAATCGCGACCGGATGGAAAATTGATCCGGATCCGTATGGCTTTGTGCAGGATTATAATCCGTTCATCAATGACATTTTTGGTTTCGGCGAATGGGGCACGGTCGGCGAATCGTGGTCAGGCGGAGTTGTATTTTTCGACGCACAAACCGGGGCAAAAAATTTCGTTTATCATCTTCACACTCTGGTGGAAGCGGGCCTGGGCGTGGGCCGTTCGCAGGCCAGCGGACCTTTGCAAACTTATGTTTTAAGCGATAACGACGGCGTGATGTGTTTCGATAAATCCAAGCCCAATGGTTTTTATGGAAATGGTCAACTGCAGGGAATGTTTGGAAAAAATCTCCGCTTGACGACCGGTTTCTATCAACAGGCGATTGATATTTATCCGGCGGATATTGATGGAGATGGCCTGGACGAATTGCTCTCTGTGACCACGCAATACAATTGTTTATGGCAACCGAGCGAATCCTTGCTCGATGATGATGGCGCGCTCATGTGGCGCAAATGGAAACAACCGGTCTCGATTAATAATGTCAATGGCTGGTTTAACAATGCCGGCATGTATCCAGTCAATCCCGATCACGACAATCATATTGATGTTCTAGGTTTCACTCATTCCTACGAAATTACTTATCGGTATTGGGACGGAATAAATTTTGTTGATCATCCCGGCTGGCCGAAAAATTTTTATCCCTATTTGCCGACTCCGCCCGTGATGGGCGATATAGATGGCGACGGCGAAGAAGATATTATTATCGGCACGTATGATCCTTCCGTAATTCCATCGAATGGGAATTTGTATATTTACGCGCTGAACGGGACCTTGAAACAAGTCGTTCCGGTTCCGGGCGGATTAAAACACATTCCTTTTCTAGCGGATGTCAATGGCGATGGTTCGTTGGATGTGGTTTATCGTTCGCTCGCCGGCCAGGTTTATGTGCAAAATTTCGGCGCAACGTCCGCCAACAATGTTTCGTGGGCTACTCATCGCGGCAATGCGCAACGCGACGGCAATCTGGGCAAATCGCTTTTTCCGCCGAACACACCGCTCATTACAAAACGCCAAAGTGGTTCGAACAAAACTTTTTTTCAATGGGGCGGAGCGGTGACCAATGTGGCCGAAGCATTTCGCATTTATCGCGCCGATCAAGCGCAAGGTCCTTTTAATCTTCTCACCACGCTCGATGGAAGAACCACCAGCTACAGCGATTTGAATTTGCGACCCGGCTGGCAATATTTTTACGAAGTCGCTGCCGTGGTGGGCGGAAGCGAAGTTCATTCCGCGCCATTCCCAGTTCTTTCCATGCTCAACAGTAATTTAATTGTTAATGGCGGCTTCGAGGAAAATGACAATAGTCATTGGGACAAATGGGACACGGGCGATATTCCGTGGGAAAACATAGTTGGATCCACTTCTGAAGTTTATCAAGGGAAACAATCCATGCGCGTCACCTTGCAAAATCAGCGCACGACCGATTCCATAAATCAATACGTCATGTATGCCACGCCGCGCGCTTACATGCCCGTTTCAGCGGGAACACTTTATAGTTTTGGCGGATTTTTAAAATCATCCGGCCTGGATCAACCCACGCGGCATTGGTTCGAATGGACTTCCTCACTCACCGGCGAGAACTATTCTCCGCGCCCAGGATATCCTTACCCGGATTATTTTACGCCGCAATTTTCCATTGGCACAGGCGCCACTCCCTGGACTTATTTGAATCGTGTTTTCACGATGCCGCCCGGTTTTCCCAATGCAGAATTGCGCCATCGTTTTTCCTCAAGCGCGCCGGTTAATGGTTCGTTTTATTTGGACAATCTTTTTTTCCGCGCCCTCCCGCCGCTTTATAGTTCCCGTTGGAATAATTTGATTTCCTTTGGTTCCACCTGGCGTTATCTGACTTTCACTCCTCCGTATAATTGGTATTCGACATATTATGACGATTCGTGGTGGCCACAGGGTTGGGCAAAATTTGGCGCGGGCAGCAATCCGATTAATATTTCAACACCCTTGCCCGCCGCGCAACCCGCTTATTATTTCCGAAAAAATTTCACAGTCCCCGACACGAATCTCGAAGAACTTTTACTCGTGGCCACCTGCACGGATGATTACGCCGACGTTCGATATCCACTAAAAGTTTATTTGAACGGCCAGGAAATTGTCACTTCCGGAATCGAAGCGGTCAGCTTTACCGGCAACGACATTAAATGTTTCGATTTGACCCCGTTCCAGAATCTTCTCACGCCCGGCATCAACACGATTGGAGTGATTTTAAATAATACCTGGCAATGGGACTGGGACAACATCGCGTTCGATGTGAGTTTAAAAGCAGTTCCCGCTGCGGTCTCGGCGCGCTTTCAATCGATTCGTTATCAACCCGCCGGCGTTGACCTGCAAATTTCCGCGCCGGTCGGCAGCAGTGTGCGCGTCGAGTCGCGCGACTCCTTGACCGCTCCGTGGCAAGCAATGCAAACGCTGGATAATATTTCCACCAGTTCAATTTGGATTTTCGATTTCGGCCAAAACGGAAGAACGCCGCCCTCAGCCGCCTCGCAACGATTTTACCGCATCGTTTCATTTTAATTTGCCAAAATAGATTTCCTTTTTTACTTTCCGGGAATGTCAATTTCAAGAAACACGACAACGACTTTTTAGCGTTCGCGGAAAAACCGTGAACGCCCCCGCCTCGATAAAGAACGTCGAGGCGTTTTTTGTTTCCCTATATAACCGCAGATAAACACAGATGAACGCAGATGAAATAGATTTACAGGTGTATCGCCCCAAGGATTTTCCTCTCAAAGAGGAAACGCACATCATCATCGGCTGTGCGTTTGAAGTTTTGAATGAATTGGGACACGGGCTAAACGAGAAATGTTACGAGAACGCGTTGGTCGTCGATTTGAAAATCCACGGCGTCGCCTTCGACCAACAGCGGCGTTATGAAGTCCTCTATAAATCCCAGTATGTCGGAGAATTCATTCCTGATCTGATCGCCTACGGACAAATCGTGGTTGATGCAAAAGTCATTGAACGCATCACCGATTACGAACGCGGCCAGATGTTGAACTATTTAAAAATCACGAAGTTGCCTGTTGGATTGATCCTGAATTTCAAACATCCCCGTTTGGAATGGGAGCGTATCATTTTAACCGCTGCCGATAAAATAATTAAGAAAGGCCAACCGCAGATAAACACAGATGAACGCAGATAAAAAAAATTGTTTTCCCCATCTGCGTTTATCTGTGTCCATCTGTGGTTAAACAAACGCAAAACTCTAGACGACCGAAACTAAGAAAAGCCAACCGCAGATAAACACAGACGAACGCAGATAAAAAATTCTTTTGGCCATCCGCGTTTATCTGTGTCCATCTGTGGTTAAATAAATTGGTATGGAAACAGAACGCAAAACTTTAGACGACCGGAATAAAATGACCGACCTCGAACGGCTGCGCCATTCCTGCGCGCACGTGCTCGCGACGGCTATTTTGAAAATCTGGCCGGATGCGCAATTCGCCGCCGGGCCGCCCGTCGAAAATGGTTTTTATTACGACGTGGAATTGTCGCACCGCATTTCGCCGGAAGATTTTGCGAAAATTGAAGCGGAGATGAAGGCGATCACGAAAGCCAATCAGCCTTTTGAAAAAGTTGTCGTTACACGCGAACAGGCTTTGGCGGATGCGCAATCGGGCAAACTCGCGGCGTTGGGCGAACGCGGCACGCCCTCCAAGTTCAAGCTCGATATCGTGCAGAACATTCCGGAGAACGAACCGATTTCTTATTTCAAGAACGGCGATTTCATTGATCTCTGCGCCGGGCCGCACGTGATGCGCACGGGCAACATCGGCGCGTTCAAGCTCACGCACGTCGCCAGCGCCTATTACAAAGGCGACGAAAAAAATCCGCAACTCCAACGCATTTACGGCACCGCGTTCAAAAACAAAACCGAGATAGACGCTTACTTCACGATTCTGGAAGAGGCGAAGAAACGCGATCATCGCCGGATTGGCGTGGAGATGGGTTTGTTCGCGATTGACACGGAATTTGTCGGGCCGGGTTTGCCGCTTTGG
>JALYXC010000053.1 GCA_030947315.1 Verrucomicrobiota bacterium
GTTCCATTTTTAAAAATGCCGAAGCCGAATCAGGCGAAATTTTAACCAAGTCTGTCATCATTTCTTTCGAGCCGAACAAAACTATTTTGAATCCGGGATACGACACGAATATTCCAGTAGTATTGGAAGAAATTGGAAAACTCGCTGGCTCTTTTGGCAACGCCTACATCGTCATCGAAGGAAATACCGATGCGAGCCGCAAAGGGGTTGTTCCCGCCGATTTAGTGCGCCAACTTTCCTATGATCGCGCGGATTCGGTCCGGAAATCCATTCTTGAAAAATACAAATTCGATCCGAACAAATTCAAAGTCATCGGCCACGGCTGGGAAAATCCCGTCGCTGGTATGACGGACGCCAGCAGTCCGGAACACAACAAAAAGAATCGGCGTGTCGAAGTTAAAGTCTTCCCGTTGGAGAAAGAATAGTGCTCAATTTTTTCATTTTCGCGGTAGCTTTTTCTCTTGTGTTGAGCGCCATCGTGCGCTTGGCGCGATTGCGCGTGCGAGTTGAATTGCCGGAACAAAAAGCGCTTTTACTCACGACGGCTTTTATCGGTTTGATGTTGCTGACCTGGTGGTTTATCACGCGCGGCGAGAAGATCGAAGACCGGGTTCTGGCGCCGCTGATTTTGCCGAGTCCCATGGAAGTATTGCACGCATTTCCAAAATTGCATTTCGAACAAGAACTGGTGCGGAGCGCTTTGAAATCTTTTCAGCGCGTCACGATCGGCTTCTCACTCGCGGCGATTGTCGCAATGCCGCTCGGTGTTTACATGGCGAGCTTTCCGCCCATCGCCGCTTTTTTTCGGCCACTCGCTTTGATCGGCGCATACGTGCCGATTGTCGTTTTCATTCCGCTGACGCTTGCCTGGTTCGGCCTTAATGAAACTCAGAAAATTGGATTTCTTTTCATCGGCTGCTTTGTCGCGCTGCTGCCTGCCGTCTTTAGAACAATCTCCGATGTGCCGCGCGCATTTTTGGATGTGGCCGTGACTAAAGGCGCGAGCCAATGGCAACTCGTGATACAGGTTCTTTTTCCCGTCGCACAGGCGGATATTTGGGATCACTTGCGCACTGTTTATGGAATTGGCTGGGGCTGGATTATTTTGGCGGAAGTCGTCAATGCGCAACAAGGACTCGGCTATTTAATTTCCATTTCCGAACGGCGCGGACATACCGCCGCGATTTTCGCCATCATCATTGTGATCGTTTTAATTGCCATCGCTTGCGATCAACTCTGGCGCCTGGGCGGGCGATTGCTCTTTCCCTACAAATTCGACAACTGACATGGACGTTGTTCCGAACACAGCCGTCTCTACCGACAAACCGGCTTCCTCGCTTCCGGAACTCGTGACCTTTCGGAACGTCACAAAAATATTTGGCAGCGGCCCGGATTCCGTGGTGGCAATCAAAGATGTTTCTTTCGTTGTGCACGATTTGCCCAACCAGGGTGAAATGATTTCCATCGTCGGTCCATCCGGTTGTGGAAAATCCACTGTGCTCCGCACGATTGCAGGCTTAACACCGCATTTTCCGCCGACGAGCGGCGAGGCCTTGATCTTCGGAAAACCGATTGTCGGCCCCGATGCGCAACGCGGCTTGGTTGACCAAAAATATTCCCTTTTGCCGCATCTGCGCGTCGTGGACAATATCGCGTTCGGTTTGAAACTGCGCGGCGTCTCCAGAAAAGAGCGGCGCGCTCAAGCGTGTGAATGGGTGAAAAAAGTTGGCCTCGAAGGTTCGGAAAATAAATTTCCATCGGAGCTTTCGGGAGGGATGCAGCAACGGGTCGCGATTGCGGCCACCTTGATTCTCAAACCAAAATTTTTATTGATGGACGAACCCTTCGGCGCGCTTGATCCAAAAATTCGCCTGCGCATGCAGGAACTTTTAGTCGAGCTGTGGAAAGAACAGCAGGGCACCGTTTTTTTCGTGACGCACTCGGTCGAAGAAGCAATTTATCTGGGCGACCGCGTTTTCCGGATGGCAGCGTCGCCCGGCCGGTTGGTGGAAATTTTATCGTTGCCGCGCCCGGATGAACCGCCGGAAATTTTGCGCCGAAAATCGTGGTTCACCGACACTGCGCAGGAATTGCTTCGCCGACTGAAAGAAGATGCCATTGCGGGCGGCGCGCTGACTAAATAAAATTTTGATGGACGAACAACCCATAAATTATCGCGGCGAATTTCTCAAAAGCCCGCAGCATGCGTGGCTGGGAATTCTCACGTTGGGCCTCGGTTTTTTAAGTGCGAACGTTCTCGGATTAATCGCCGGCGCGACACTTTACAGCGTGGGCTGGATTCATCTGCCCGACGCGCCTTTTTTTCGCCGCTGGGTTGACCGAAAAAATCAGGATGCAAACCAGTTGGCCTCCGCAGCGCAAGTGACTCAGTTTGTGCAAAAGCGTGATGCGCTGCTTCAATCTCTCTCACCGCCGCGCCGCGAACGTTACGCCGCTCTCGCCGAAGTTTGCCGCAACATTGAATCGGCCAGCGCGGAAAATCCGATCTCGTCCGATTCTGGAACCGATCCGCGTTTGCGAAAGCTCGACGAACTGATGTGGACATTTCTCCGCCTCTTGACCATTGAAGAATCGCTGGACCGTTTTTTAGAAACTGAACGTGAAGAAAATTTGCCGCATGTCATTCGCGAAGCCGAAGCTGAAGCCACGCGATTAACAAAAGAAGTTGAAGAGATGAAAGCGAAAAAAAATCCCGCGGCGGATTCCCGACAACGCTTTCTCGGTTCGCGTCTGGAACGGCTGGAAGTTTTGCGCAAGCGTCTTCAACGAATTGAACAAGCGCAGGAAAATCTCGCGCTCGTAGTTTCGGAACAGGAACGGCTGGATCAACAAATCAAATTGATTCGCGCCGATGCCGTCGCCACGAAAAATGCGGAAACACTCACTGCGCGAATTGACGCCACGGTGGAGCATCTCGACCAAACCAACAAATGGCTTTCGGAAATGGACGAATTTAAAGATGTCATTGGAGATATGCCTGCCACCGAGGCGCGCATCGGTTTTGAGGCCAAGGTGCCGCCTGTGATCGAGCCGCCGAATCCTCCGCGTGGGCGGATTTCTGCGAAAAACCGCTTGTGAAATGAAAAGCTCGCTCTCCCCCGCGAATCTCGTAGCAGCCGACATGAGGAGGCTCATTCTATTTCGGAAAGAAGTTAGCCCCTTCTCACGTCGGCGGCTACGGTTCTATAATTAAAAATCATTTATGAAAAATGAGTCCGCGTCCGCTGCGGTAGAATTGACTTCGCCCAAAAAGGAACCGGCGTTGACTCGTCTTCCTTTGCGTGGTTGGGCGCTCGAACTGGCCCGCCGCTGGAACGGCGGCACCTATTCTCTCTTCATTTTGCATGGAAATATTTACGACATTTTTCCCGTGCAGGAAGGAGCAGACAACGCCTTCGTTTCACTGAAAACTTTTTTGGCAGAGCGCATTTTTCCGGAACGCTCCTTTCTGCTTTTTTATGACATCGGCGATGGCTTGAGCTTTGGTTCCGCCGACATGCAAAAGCGTTTTTTTTCCTGGTTGAAAATTTATGACGATGTCGAGGCAACCAGTTTTCATCAACAAGGGCCGCCGCGCGATTTCATTAAACTCGCCCCGCTGCTTCGAAGATTTTTTCTCCGCGTCGCCGACGAAAAGCGCGAAGGGATTTCGCTGATCATTGATTTTCCTGAAAAAATTATTCCTCAATCGGGCGATGGTTACGCGAGCCAGGACGAACGCACCGCGCTCGTCACCTTGCTGAAATGGGCCGCGTCGCCCGAGATGCGCCGACTCGATGTCGGAATAATTCTCGTGACCGAAACCGCTGCGAAACTCAGCGCCGATCTGTTGCAAAATCCTCACGTCGCCCAGATCAAAATCGAATTGCCGGATGCTGAAGACCGTGTCCGCTTCCTGGAATCGAGCACGATCAAAGCTCTCGTCGAAAGCAAACCGATGGCTGAGTGGAGCGATTTTCAAACCGAAGATCTGGCGAATCGGCTTTCTGGTTTGAATTTATTGCGCATTCAACATTTGCTCGCCGAGGCCGTTCGTAATGGAAGCCACGTCACCAACGACCACGTCTCTGCGAACAAAAAAAGGTTAATCGAAGATTATTGTCAGGGATTGATTCGTTTCAAAAATCCGAAAGCGGGTTTGGATTTAAATGCCGTCGCCACGCACACGGCGGCGAAGAAAAAACTTCAGGAATTGGCGTGGCTTATCAAAAACGCCAAGCGTGACGTGCTCGAACGCGGCGTTCTTTTGCCGGGGCGCGTGGGCGTGGGAAAATCTTTTCTGGTGGATTGTTTCGCCAGCGAATGCGGCTTGCCCGTGATGGAAATCGGCGAGTTCCGTTCCAAATGGGTGGGCGATACCGAACTTCAACAATCACGAATTTTGATGACGATCCGCGCCCTTGGTCCTGTGATTGTGGTGGTGGACGAAGCCGACGCCGTTTTCGGAACGCGCGAAGCCGAAGGCGACAGTGGTGTTTCAGGCCGGGTGTTTGCTGCCTTCGCCGCGCATATCGGCGACTCAACTTTACGGGGCCGCGAACTTTGGGTGGCGATGACCTCGCGTCCCGATTTGTTGAGCATTGATATGAAACGCCAGGGACGCTTCGGTTTATGTATCCCGCTATTTCCGGCGCAAAATCCCGCGGATGTTCTTGAATTATTTAACACAATTGCGCGCGTGAAAAAAATCGCGTTGACCGAACCGATGAAAAGTTATGTTGAAATTCATCTGGGCGCGCGGGCGCTCACCGGCAGCGATGTGGAATCCATTTTGATTCGCGCCAAGGAATGTGCCGTGCTGGCCAAACGCGATGACGATCTTCAGGTCGGCGATTTGGAAGAAGCGGTGAATTCCTTTATTGATCCGCTTGATCCCGATTTGCTCGCGCTCCAGGAACTCGCCGCGGTGCTGGCTTGCTCGGATCGGCGCTACTTGCCAGAGCATTATCGCGATTTGGATCGAGCGGAATTGACACGCAAATTTTCCGAACTAAAAAGCAGGCTGGCGCGAAGTTGAATTGCGCTGGCAATCAAATTTCCCGGTGGCAGTGGAAAGAAATCATCAATTCTATTTCAGTTTTTACAATCGTTTGCTATTTCCTGCAAAACGGTTTGTTTGCGAACATCGGCCCGAAAAGCGAAGATTAAAAACCGAAACAATCAAAACCCAATCAACCACAAAAGATTAAACATCAGGAACACAAACGGAAGGCGCCGCTATGAAATCAACATCGAAAACCGGACGACAACTATCAATCCAATTCCAAAAACCTGTTGTCGGAGACCCCCAATTATTGAAATGTTTTAAAAACGTTCTCACTTGCTCTATGGCTTTTTTCACTTTCTGCGCAG
>JALYXC010000076.1 GCA_030947315.1 Verrucomicrobiota bacterium
ACCACAATGATGGACGCATGGAATTATTTGGCCGCGGGAAAACGGACGGTAAGATGTACCAAAATAACGAAGTGTCACCCAACGGCGCATGGTCCGGCTGGAACAGTTACTTCAGTAACACTTTTAACTAAAACGCCGTAACTTTTCATGAAACATTTACAACTTAAAAAAAATTCCTTGAACAGCTTACTTAAAACTAAAATGAAATACAAAATACAAAATCTCGCAAAAAATTCAGTGCTGGGTCTCAGCACTATCGCCGCCGCAAGTGTGGCTTACGGAAGTGCCGACTACAGTCCCGCCATTTGGAACCCACCCTGCAATGCCAACTATTATACCTCTGGCTACGGTCATCAGTTCCATGTGATTCACGACATGGAAGGCTATTATCTCAGTGTGATTTCGATGTTTAATAGTTGCGGCTACACTTCCGCCAGCGTCCATTATTTGATTAACGGGTTGAAAGACGACTCCTCTGACGCGCCGGAAGGTGAGATCACCCAGAGTATTTCAGAAGCAAACTACGCCTGGCATGTGGCATGTTGGAATACCCATTGCACGGGAACGGAGCACGAAGGCTTTGTCAGCAACCCGGCCTGGTATACAGAAGCACAATATCAAGCTTCCGCAGGAGTAACCCGCCATATCGCCGACAAGTTTGGTTTCGCTAAAGACCGCAACCACATCGTTGGTCATAACGAGTGGCAAAATGCAGCTTGGACTTCCTGGGCTGGAGCAAATTTGGGAATTGACACTACTTGCAACACTCACACCGATCCGGGCCAATATTGGGATTGGAATCATTATATGGGTTTAATCAATGGCGCTACCACCCGTTACACAAAAGGACCGTGCGCTGCGCAACAGGATGGACGAATGCAGGTCTTTGCAATTGGAACGGCAGATGGCGCTCTCTATAATAAATATCAAGTTGTCAATAATGGGTCATGGTCTTCGTTTGAGAATCTTGCTGGAACAGGGTTGCAAGGTGGAGTCGCCAGTGGAGCTAATGAAGATGGACGTTTGCAGGTGTTCGTTTTGGGTGGCGACAGCCTGATCTATACCAAATGGCAAAACGTCAACAACGGCCCTTGGTCAGGGTGGGATAGTTCTTTCGGCGCGGTCGGCGCTGGCATGCAAGCCGGTTTCGCTTGTCAGCAACAACAAGACAAAAGGATGCATCTCTTTGTTGTTGGTAAGGACGGCATTCTCTATGACAAGTGGCAACTGGCGATCAACAGCGGATGGTCTGGTTGGGATAATATGGGAGGAACTGGATTACAGCCAAAGGTTACGTCCCATAACCAGCAGGATGGACGGCTGAGTGTATTCGCCGTGGGCGGGGACGGAAATTTGTATCACAAATATCAAACTGTAAACAATGGCGGCTGGTCCAACTGGGAAAACTTTGGTAGTCAAGGTGGAGGATTTAAACCCTCTTTGGCGGCCTGGCACGAGCAAGACAGTCGCGAAGGTATTTTTGTGGTAGGAAACGATGGTGTTCTCTACCATAAATTCCAAGTGGTTAATAATGGCAGTTGGTCCGCATGGGAAAACTTCGGCTCAACCGGGGGCGGCATCAAAGGCAACATTGCAGTGCATAATCAACAGGATGGTCGTCAGCACATCATGGTCGTCGGCAATGATGGTGTGCTTTACAACAAATGGCAAACCGTTGCCAATGGTAGTTGGTCAGGTTGGGACAACCATGGGAATGGCGGCGTCGCTCTTAAAAATGTGATGTCATTGAATAATATGGAAGATGGACGTTTGCAGGTATTCCTTCTTGGCAATGACAATGTCATCTACGACAAGTTTCAGACGGTAAATAACGGAGGTTGGTCCGGTTGGGAAAACTTTGGTGGCACTTATAAAGACGAGGTTATCACGCTTCCTCCCGCCGCCGATATCATTGTGGACAATCCTTCCGCAACCATTGTTGGAACATGGAGCACAGGAACCAGCGCGACTGACAAATACGGTGCTGACTACCGATACAAAGGAAAAGGCACGGGCGCAGCTTATCTCCAATTCACTCCGAATGTTGTGCAGGCTGGTAACTACAACGTATATGAATGGCATAGCATCGGAAGCAATCGCACCACCGGCGCACCTTGCGTCGTAACCTATAATGGTGGTAGCGCAACGGTGAATGTCAACCAGCAGATAACCGGCGGGTCATGGGTGCTCTTGGGTAAATTTAATTTTGCTCTCGGCACGGGCGGTAACGTCAAAATTACCGATGGCTTTAGCGATACGATAACCGGACGCGTGGTCGTAGCAGACGCTATCAAATTGGTTTGGGCTCCGTAAGGAGTGGAGTTTTGCTCCCCGCGCAAAGGTTTGTATCTGGGTTACTTATATTTTGCGCGGGGAATTTAATGAAATGAAATGGCGGTTACGCATTTTGTTAAGCGGAATCATCACTGTGATGATTTGTTTCTTCCTACTCAGATCCGCTGATTCCACCACGAGAATAAAAGTAGTTTCTCGACAACCTTTTCCTAAAGACCCCCTTGTTTTTCTTAGCACGAACTTCGATCTGCGTGTTTCGCCAGACTTCAATAACCGGCTTGAAGGGGAGCCGCCGGAACTTCTCCGTGCCGCGCTAAAGGATGGCGGTGTTGCCGGCGCTTTGGAAAAGTCCTCTCGCTATCTCGAAGAACACCCTGATGGAATGGCCATCGTCCTTTCTAGTTTCAAAGCAGAGACCGACCCGAAACTGATTTCGCTTCTCGGAAAATTAATTGGCGATTACGCCGACGCTGACACCTGTAAAGTGATTACCAAGGTCGCACAAGAGGATCCGCTGGCGGAAAAACGAGAAGTCGCCCTGGAAATTTTGCGCCGTTCGCGCGAAGTCACGCCGGCACTCATGGAATCGGTCCGCCACATTCTCCGTGAAGATGCCAATCTGCACGTGCGATTGGCAGCAGAAACTACATTAAACCAATGGCAGCACGAGGATCGGCTGAAGTTACAAACAAAACGTTAATTTTAATTCATTTTTTCCTTTACGATTTCCTAGCCACAGCGTTTTTTTTGGTGTAAAAGATTTTCGTGAACCCAATTGCGGCTTTTGTTAAATGCCTGTTTTTGATTAGCTGTTTTTATTTTTTCTCAAATGGGGTTTCGTTTGCTACGGACCTTCCTCAATATACTCCTCGTCTCTGGCAAACAGATGATGGTCTTCCGCAAAATTTTGTGCAGGCTTTGGCGCAAACTCGCGACGGTTATCTCTGGATCGGAACTCAACATGGCTTAAGCCGGTTTGACGGAATTCGTTTTGAAAATTTTGATGACCCGACTCGTTCGGATCTGGTCGATCCTTCCTTCATGTCCCTGTTGGAAGGTCGTGATGGCAGTTTTTGGCTGGGAACGGAAGACCACGGATTATGGCGGTGGAAAAATGGAAAATATTTTCATTACGGACGTGAACAAGGATTCACTGGACCATTTGCCCGCGCGCTTTGCGAAACTCACGATGGCTCGCTTTGGATTGCCACTACCGACGGATTAACGCGTTACCAGGACGGCAGGTTCGTTGAGTATAGTCCAAAACAAGGTTTGTCTTCCAGTGTAGTTCGCGCGTTGTGCGAAGATAAGGAAGGAAACCTTTGGATCGGCACGGACAATGGTCTTAACCGTTTTCGAGATGGTGTGATTAGCAGTATTCCGATCCATAATGGATTAATGCGGCAATCCATCCGCGCGCTTCATGAAGATCGCAATGGCAATTTGTGGATTGGATTGCATGGTGGTTTGACGCGAATGAAGAATGGAACCTTTGCGCACTTTAGCAAACCTGGCGGACATTCCGAGAACGTCGTCAGCGCCATTCACGAAGATCGCAAAGGCAATCTTTGGGTCGGAACCTACGGAGGATTGAACCGGCTGGTCAATGGCGAATTCGTAGCTGAACTGAATCAGGAAAAATCTTCCTACGATTGGGTTTATGCTATCACTGAAGATAGGGAGAGTAACATTTGGATCGGAACGCGGGGTGGATTGTATCGGTTAAGTCCGCGACGCTTCAGTCCATTGACGATGCGCGAGGGTCTCTCCCACAATAGCGTTAGTTCGATTTGCGAGGATAAAGCTGGAAGCATCTGGATTGGAACTTGGGGCGGCGGACTTAACCGATTGCAGGATGGAAAAATCACGGTTTATAATTCAGCAAATGGCTTGGGCAGTGATTTCGTTTTAGGTCTCGGAGTGGATCGCGACGGTGGATTGTGGATCGGGACGCCGCATGATGCCTACAGCTTAAAACGTTTCAAGGACGGCAAGTTTATTCGTTACGGAAAAAAAGAAGGGTTTATTGATGTAACGGTCAGCGTCATTCACGAAGATCGCCAGGGGAATGTTTGGATTGGAACCCGCGACGCGCTTAATTGTTTTAAAGAGGGAAAATTCATTCGATATACAACACGGGATGGGTTATTGCAAAATACCGTGGGAGTTATTAGCGAAGACCATCAGGGCACTTTATTTTTTGGGACAGACGCAGGATTAACGCGGTACAAGGACGGGAACTTCATTTCCGGTAGCGTCAGTCCCGCCCTCAACGCCATTTATGAAGATGATGCAAATAATCTTTGGCTGGCGTCTCGATACGAAGGAATAGTGCGCCCCCGCCCGCGGGGATTAATGTTCTATTCAACTAAAGAAGGTTTGTTCTCCAACAACATTTACCAAATTCTGGACGACGATTTCGGCTTTCTCTGGTTAAGCAGCCGCAAAGGAGTGTTTAGAGTTCGGAAGCAAGACTTCGATGATTTTGACAACAAGAAAATTCCATTTGTGAATAGCTACTCCTTTGGCAAGGTGGATGGCATGCCCAGCGGCGAGGGCACGGCCATGGCCCAGCCAAGCGCCCTGAAAAGTAAAGATGGACGTCTCTGGTTTCTAACCACCAAAGGCGTTGCCGTGATCCAGCCCAAAACCATCGAGTCAAACAAAACGCCGCCGCCGGTAGTGATTGAGAAAGTTATCGCGGATAAGTCTCGGGTTTTAGGTCTTGAGTCCAAGGTCTTGAGCCTTGAGCGGGGAAATTCCGCGCGAACGACTTTGGACTCCAGATCCAAGGCGCAAAACTTTGTTTTAAATCCGGGTCGCGGTGAGCTTGAAGTTCATTATACGGCTCTTAGCTTTCAAGCGCCCGAAAAGAACCGGTTTAAATATAAGCTGGAAGGGTATGACAGAGAGTGGGTAGACGCTGAAACCCGCCGAGTAGCCTATTACAATAACCTTTCTCCGGGCCGTTACACTTTCCAGGTCAAAGCCTGTAACAACGACGGTATTTGGAACGACCAGGAAGCCGATTTGAAAATTCATCTTTTACCGCATTTCTGGCAGACATGGTGGTTCTCCAGTTTGTGCGGAATTGCCGTGGTTGGCTTTATCGGAGGTGGCGCGCGTTACTTCACTAAAAGGAAATTGCAACGCAAGCTTGTGCTGCTTCAACAACAGCACGCCATCGAAAAAGAGAGGACACGCATTGCTCAAGACATGCACGATGACCTCGGCGCAAACCTCACTGAAATTTTGCTCTTAAGTGACATAGCAGCTAAAGCTCGCGGAGAAGAAACCGTCAAAGCTCAAGTAGCGGAGATTTCCAGCACAGCTCGCGAAGTCGTGCGTAACTTGGATGGGATAGTCTGGGCCGTAAATCCGCAGAATGATTCCCTCGAAAAACTTGCCGGTTACATACACGAATATGTGGAAACTTATTTGCGGCGAAGTTCGATTCGTTGTTGGATGGAAATGCCCGAGAAGTTGCCGGAGTATTCATTATCCTCTGAAGTGCGGCACAATATTTTCCTGACGATTAAAGAAGCATTGCACAACACCGTCAAACATTCCGGCGCGTCGGAAGTGAAAATTTCTTTGCAAGTCACAGATGCCACGCTGTTTATTTCCATCACCGATAACGGAAAAGGTTTTACCCTGGAAAAAGTTTCTTCATTCGGAAATGGATTGCAGAACATGAGCAAACGAATTGAAAATATCGGCGGAAAATTTGTACTAAGCGCCGAACCGGAAAAGGGAACTGGCCTTCACCTGGATATTCCGTTAAATCGTTAATGCTTTGAATGTTTTAAATGTGAGAGAGCGACGCCGCCGTCACATTTTTCGGAGGCAAAGTTTAAAATATTTTCATGTCGATCAAAGTTGCCATCGTCGAAGATAACTCGAAAATTCGCGAGAGCCTCGCCATTGTGCTCAATGGAACTCAGGGACTTTCGTGCATCGCGGCTTTTCCGAATGCGGAGGTGGCGTTAAAAGAGTTGCCGCGCCACTGGCCGGATATTGTGTTAATGGATATTAATCTGCCGAAAATGTCAGGGATCGAATGCGTCAGCAACTTGAAGGCAATGCGTCCCCAACTTCAGGTAATCATGCTGACGGTTTACGTTGAGAGCGAAAAAATATTTCAATCACTTATGGCTGGCGCCAGTGGCTATTTGATCAAGCAAACGCCGCCCGCCGAAATCATCAATGCCATCATGGAGGTGCATCGCGGCGGGTCGCCCATGTCCAGCCAGATTGCGCGCAAAGTAGTGCAATACATTCAGCAACTGGAACAACCTCGCGCGGAGACAGCCAGTCTATCCAAACGCGAACACGAGATTCTCGCTTATCTGGCCAAAGGGTTTCAATACAAAGAAATCGCCG
>JALYXC010000136.1 GCA_030947315.1 Verrucomicrobiota bacterium
CTGGCTTCTGACTTTTGGAGTCTGACTTCTGATTTCATCTCGAAAAAACTTTCCATTTTAATCCGGCATTGAACGCGCCAAAGCGATCGTATTCGCCCACCACCGACAATTTTTCCGTCAATTTATATTCCACTCCGTAGGTCTGTTTTCCCTGCGTGGAAATATCTTCCCCGGACGAAAGGGTCAATCGTTCCGCGCCCGTTTCATCGGCGCCCAGTTTGGACAAAAGGCTTTTGCCCAAAAACACCGCGAGCTGGCTGGCTTGTTGTTGGTGGGTGAAACCAAATCCTTTTTTTGGAATTTCCCCGGCCGTCACCATTAAAATAATTTGTTGAGAATCCAGCGCGGGCGTGGAAGAAAATTCCAGCGTCGGCTCGTCCGCGTATCCGCCCACTTCCAGACGAATGTCATAACCAAAAGTCCGCGAGGCCGCTGTAACAAAAAGTTGCGGTCGGTATGGATTGTCGCTCAGGAGCGAAATCAAACCTTGATTGACGCGCAAGTTTGCAAAAGGAAATTGAATCGTTCCGCCCGGTTCAATTTTCGCTACGCCGAGCGCGCTCGGTTCTTTCAATGTTCCTTCGACCGTTAAACCGGCGGAAATTTCGCCGCGAAAAAACGGGCTGCGCACTTTCATAAAATGATCGCCCTGAATTTTGAGACCGAGTTTCCAGGAAGCCAACGGCTCAGTTTCATAACTGAAATAAGGCGGACGCCTTTTCGGCGAAGCGATTTTTCCTGGAATGAGCGGCTTCAAATCTCCAAAGTAAAAACTGTCGCGCAACTTAATCAGACCGGAAATCATCGGTTGCTCGCTTTTCGCATTGGCAACGGCGAGGTCCAGATCGCCGCGCAAAATCAGGTCGGGCTGCCGCGCCAAAGGAATATTTTCGCCGACAATTTTCAAATCAATCAAGGGCCAGCCATTTTTAAATTCGTTTTCCAAATCAATTTTTCCCGTCAGACTGATTGGCTGTCCGCCCAATAATCCGCTGGTTTTTCCCAACTCAATGCGGCGATTAATAAATTTCAATTCGGCGTTCACTTCGCGGAGCGGGCCCGAGGAAGCGAGCGGTTTAGTCGCCGCATTTTCGATTTTCAATGCCCCCTGAAATTGGGGACCAGGCGCAAAATCCAAATTGAGATTGATCGTTCCCTGAGGATTTAAAATGGCCGGCAACAGACGAGCAAAAGAGGCGATCTGCGCGTTGGTCATCGCCACGTGGCCGCGAGCTTTGCGCCAATCAAAAACTTTTTTCCAATCTTTGGAAAAATCTTTTTCCAGCGGAAGTTCCGCTTGGGCGGAAACCGGTTGTCCTTCAACCAAAAGTGATAACTCATTGAGATGAATTCGATCGCGATTTAAAACAAGATTTGCGCTTAATTTTTCCAGGCGCGGAATTTTTTGGCCTGACTTGATCGCAGGCACATCAAGTTCTTCGGCGCTCAAAACGATTTTGCCTTGAGGCGATTTTAGCGTGCCGGAAAGTTTTAAATCCAATTTAGGCGAACGCATTTTGATGCCGGTTAAATCCGCGATCTCGCGCCAAAAAATAGTGTTCGGCTGACTGGCCGCTTGAAAATCAATTTTTTCTTTTTCGCGCCATTGCAAAATATTTTTCAGCGCCGGCTCAATCGCCAACGGCAAAAAACCGCGGCCCGCAAAAACTGTTTCCGTTCCGGTCGCGGCGGTGAATTGGGAAATAACAAGACCGGAGGAATTTCCCGTCGCTTGAAGTGCGGCGGAAATCGCGGTTCCTTCCGCAGCGTGAAAATGAGCGACTCCGCCGCCGGAAAAAATCATGGCGCCATTTGTCCAACCGCCGTTCCAATTAAATCCGGCGATCTGAATATTCGGCAATGAATTGGAAAAAAAATCCTGAAAAATAGGAATGGGAATTCCTTTTTCCGCGAGGACCAGTGTTCCTTGCTGAGGCCAATTCATTTTTATTTGCAGCGCAATTTCTCCTGCGGATCCGCTCCATTGCAACGGTTCCAAATCGATGTTTCCAGGCGAGTTGGTCCCATTTTTATTTTTGTGGAAGAAAAATCTGGTCGGTTTCTGCAAGGTTAAAAGCGGCTCCTGATTAGTGCTGAGCGTGAGCTGATTTATATCCAAATTTACTTGATTGGTTTTTATTTGGGCCGCGCCGGCGAATTGCAATCCAGATTTTCCGGCGGAAATTTTGGCGTCCACTTTCTCTAAATTTAATTGCTGGCCGCGCCAATCAGCCGCGAGTTTTAATGGCGAGAAATAAGGCGCGCGCCCGCCTAGAATTTCCAAATGCGCGGAGTGGGAAATGTTTTCCAATGGGCCGCTGAAGTTTGCGGCAAGTGAAATATTTTCGTAAGAATATTTCGGCGGTAAAAACTCGCGGCCGATTTTTCCATTGAATTTTAATGATCCCGAAATAATTTTGGTGGCCGCGTCAAGTTGTGCCTGAGCGATCAAATCACCGCCCTCGAAAAAGTGCACAGTTAAATTAGTCAAGGCCAGCGCGGGCCAATGCAACGCGCCTTGTAAATTGATTTGTTCGTCGCGCAGACCAAATCCTTTAAAATCGGCGCTGCGTAAATTAAAATTAATGTCAGGATATTTTTTGTCACCGGGACGCAGAAACGCTTCGCCATCGAAATTTCCAGTGGCCGCGATGAAATTTTGTTGGGTCAAATCGCCCTTGATTTTCAAGGTGGCGGCCTGGCTCAAAAGTTGGCCGTGAAAATCCAGGGACACATTGGTGGAAAGTTCCGCTTGCAGCCAGGGCGCAAAAATTCTGGCCGTTTCGATCCGGATCAGATTTGTGTTGCCAGCGGCATGAATCACGGCTTCGACGGGTGGAAGAGTATTTTCTTTTCCTGAGAGCGGCGCGGCGCGCGCGGTGAGATCAATCGCAAATTGGCGGCGTTCCCATTGGGCGGACAATGAACCGGTCAAATCATGATAATCTTCCAGTTTTATTT